>NZ_JAPCZO010000059.1:0-4218 GCF_025941625.1 Rhizobium acaciae | reverse complement strand
GCCACGACGTCAACCTGACTGCCGCACAGGTCTATTCCGAGACTGGCGGCGTCGCCGTGACCGCCGGCCACGACGTCAACCTGCTCGCCGCGCAGGAACAGCACGACGCCGAACAGGACATGCAGAAGAAGAAAAAGGGCTTCCTGTCCAGCAAGACCACGACCACGCACGATGAGTGGCACGACAGCACGGCAGTGGCGACCACGCTCAGCGGCGACAGCGTGCAGATCGCGGCCGGCAACAACGTGCTGTTGCAAGGTGCGCAGGTCGCCGGCACCGGCGACGTGGTGCTGGCTGCTGGCAACAATCTGACCCTGGAGACCGTACAGAACGCACACAGCGAAGAGCACGACAAGCAGGTCAAGAAGACCGGCCTATACAGCGGCGGCGGCTTCAGCGTGACGCTGGGCGCGAGCAAGAAGACCGACACGCTCGACGCCACCGAAATCACCAACAGCGGCAGCCTGGTCGGCAGCACCGACGGCTCGGTGACGATGACCGCGGGCAACGCGGTATCCATCACCGGCAGCGACGTGCTGAGCAAGACCGGCACGGCCATCGTCGGCAAGGGAGTGACCATCGCCGCGGCCGAGAACCGTGTCGATACGGTGCAGACGTCCAAGCAGCAGAGCGCGGGTATCTCGCTGGGCTTGACCGGTGGTTTGGTCGATGCGGTACAAACCGCCTATGGTGCGGTCGAGCGTGGCTCCGAGGTCGAAGACGATCGGCTCAAGGCGCTGTACGCGGTCAAAGCGGGTTACTCGATCAGCGATGCCGCCGGTTTGGCCAGCAATGGCCTGAAGGGTTACAACGGCGAAGCCGTTGCTGGAAATACAACGAAGACCGGTACGGCGTCAGCAGACGGTGCTCAGGGAGCAGCCAATGCCACCGGCGTGAGCTTGCGTATCGGTATCGGTGCCAGCAGTTCGTCGAGCAAGACCACGACGCATGAGGAAACCACAGGCGGCAGTCGCATCCTCAGCGACGGTAATGTCACCATCGCGGCCACTGGCGGCGACCTCAACGTCATTGGCAGTAAGATCGCTGGCGAGAACGTGGCATTGGCGGCGGCCAACAACCTCAACCTGCTGAGCCAGCAGGAAAACAACACGACGAAGTCGGAGAACAAGAACGCCGGCGGCGAAATCGGCTTCAGCGTCGGTGCAACGACGGGCTATTACCTGACTGTCTCGGCCGGCAAGGGCAGCGCCAAGGGCAACAGCGACCTGCATACCGAAAGCGTGGTAACGGCCAACGGCACGCTGACCCTGGCCAGCGGCAACGACACCACGATCAAGGGCGCGCAGGCGGTTGGCGACAAGGTACTGGCCAAGGTCGGCGGCAATCTGTTGATCCAGAGCGAGCAGGACGAGAACGACTACAAGAGCAAGCAACAGCAGGCGAGCGTGACGCTTGCCACCGGCTCGGGCAGTGGCGGCAGCTACAGCCAGCAGAAGGTCAACAGCAGCTACACCAGCGTCAAGGAGCAGACCGGCATCCAGGCAGGTGATGGTGGGTTCGACATCACCGTGGGTGGCAATACGCATCTGATCGGTGCAGCCATCGCCAGTACGGCCGATGCATCGCGCAACTATCTGTCTACCGACAGCCTGACCGTCGAGGACTTGAAGAACGAGTCCGACTACAAGAGCAGCGGCGTGTCGGTGGCAGGTGGTTCGGGTAGCAGCATGGTCAGCGTTGCCGCTGGCACCGCGTTGAGCATGCTGGGCAATAGCAGCGGCAACAGCAGCAGTACGACGAAGAGCGATATTGCTGCGGGAACGGTCGAGGTCCGCAACGGCGATCAGACCGCGCTGGCTGGATTGGATCGCACTGCAAGCGAACTGCAGCAATCGGGTCTGAAGGACATCTTCGATCAGAAGAAGCTGGCTGAGCAAAAGGAACTGGCGGCAGTCGCGGGCGAGGTGGGTTTCCGAGTAGCAGGCGACGTGGCGTCCGTCATGCAGCGCAAAGCACAGGCGGACGTGTTGAATGCGCCGGACGAAGAGACGAGGAAAGAAGCACAGTCGCGTCTGGAAGCCTGGAGTGACGGCGGCACGAACAAGGTCCTGCTGCATGGCCTGACGGGTGCCGCCATCGCGGCGCTGGGCGGTGAGAGCGCGCTACAAGGAATGGCCGCTGCCGCTGGTGCCGAAGCGGCCAAGGGCGCGATGTCGGATTACCTCGTTGCACACGGGATAACGGACAAAGAGACATACAACGCATTGATGGAGCTGGGCAGCGCAGCGATCGGCGGCCTACTGGGCGGGCAGGCCGGGGCGACGACAGCGTTGTCGGGCGATCAATTCAATCGCCAGCTGCATCCGGACGAAGTGACCTGGATCCGCCAGAATGCTCCATCGTTTGCGTTGCAGGAAGGAATCAGCGAGGAGGAAGCGAAGCGTCGCCTAACCGTGGAAGCGGCCGCGCGAGTCGATGCAGTGATCAATGGGCTCATTGGCAACACCAACGTTGATGAGAGTGCGCAGAAATTCCTGAGTACCAACACCAACCAGTACGCCTGGGGCCGCGCTTTCCAGGCGACGGATGCTGAATACAACGACTTCCACTTGTACGGAAAGGATTTGGCTTCCAGTCCGGACAATTTCCTTGCCGTTTACAACAGCCTTTATCAGGCCGGCGTTCGCAAGGATACGCTACAGTATAATTATAACTCAGAACTCCTTAGATTCGCTGGCAAGTCGCGCGGCGACGCCGCTTTAGTGACATCTGTCGGCGGAGTTGCACTTGCTGGTGCAACGTTCGGGGCAGGAAGCCTAGCGTTCGCCGCTTTGCCAGAGGTGGCGGTGGTGGGTGCTAGAGGAGCTGTGACAGGAGCTGGAACATATACCGCAGGAGTCGCTTGGAGTTCTGTGAAGGAATCGTATTCTGATGGCGGATCAATTATTTCAAAATTTTCGGAAAAATTCTCTTGGCCTAAACTGGCTATCTCTTCCACTATTGGCGCGACAGGTGGAATGGCTACCCGACAAGTGCTGGGATGGGCGGGATTGCCAATAGGATTTATGGAAAGTATAAAGACGGCTGGTGGATTTGTTATACAGACAAATAAAATAGCCGTGAGCACTTCAGTAAAGGCTGCGGCTAATGCGGCAGCTGACCATTACGCTGAAAAAAAAGACAAGGATAAAAAGAAATGATAGGTGCAATTTTTGATGGTTTTTTGGGTGGGGTAATTTCAAATTTAACGGAGAATTTCTTATCGATCTTCAGCTATAAATTCATAATAACCGTTTATTTTTTTATTGGATTTCTGTTTTCTATATTTGCGATTTCTTACATTGTCATCGATAGTGGTTTTGGTATCGAGTATGCAATCAATAGGCTGGCAACCATTGACATGGCGATTGGATTTTTTTCATTTCCACTGATATTTTCTCTGGTTGGCATGTTTTCAAAATCTTTAACGCCGCAGTTGAAGTGGGAAGATTTCGAATCCAGTCTTATTAAAAGCAACTATGCAAAAGAGTCGGATGAAAAAAATGGCCTTATTAAATTCTCCAAACGGAGAAATGTGTTCATAGTCAGGGTGAATGAGGGGGGCGTCACGAAAGTTGAGTGGTTAATGTTTGGAAGGAAAATTACAAATATTGTCCTTGCTCCGGTGACTAGAGTGAGGCGCTAAATAAAGCGGGCGACCTCAACTTGAAAGTCAACCAATAAGCCACTGGCTATCAATCACCGTATATAAAGTCGAGCCTACTTGGCCAGTAATTATGTAATGAAAATCCATATCTGTTGACTGACGGCTGCGGCTACGCTTCGCCGGAAACGACCTCACCATCTGCCAGGCCGAAGTGAAGGCCGGCGGCGACCTGATCGCCGCGGCCGGACACGACCTCAACGTGACCTCGGTGCTGGGCGAGAGCACGACAACCACCGACCACAGCCGCCAGGGTAAGACCAAGGTCACCACGACCACCACGACCCAGTACATCGACCAGCAGGCGCTCACTGCCGGCGGCAACCTGATCCTCAGCGCCGGCAACGACGTCAACCTGGTCGCAGCCAAGCTTGACGCGGGCAATGGCCTGGCGGTGGTCGCCGGCCACGACCTCAACAGCACCACGCTGACCACGGTTGACAGCAGCGACACGCTGGAGACGCGCAAACGCTTCAAGCAGACCACCAGCACCCGCGACGAGACCGTCCACGGCACGGACTTCACTGCGGGCAGCGACATCGCCCTGCAGGCCG
>NZ_JAPCZO010000058.1:0-4766 GCF_025941625.1 Rhizobium acaciae | reverse complement strand
CCAGCCGCAGTTGTTCCTATGGCAGTCCGAAAAAACATAACGCATTGAAATTATGGTAAATGCCACGTTAACTAGAAGCGATATGGCTAATTACTTCTGTCACCATGGGGAAAGTATCGGCAGTAAGCCATCTCTACGCTCAATCTGTGCCCTTTTGCGAGCAATGTTATCGCTCAGACCTGACCCGCGGAACGCAAACCGATGTCCAAACCCCAGCTCTCGGTGCGCACAGCCAAGGTCAAGGAACTGGCTCATTAGCCCGCACGGCGCACCAATATGCCGGTTAACAAGCTCGTTGAGCAAGCGCTTGAGTTTTACGACGTCCAACCGCGCCGGCGGAAGAACCGCCATCCGATCGACACGATCTGGCATCTCGCGGCTGGATCGGCCTCAGACGATCTCTACGACGAACCCGGCCTTCCAATGAGATTGCGCTCAACATGTCCGTCGGACGTCGCAACTTACAAGGAGCTCGGCCGCCAAGGGATAGGCGAGACTACGCCAGAGGCAGTCGCCTCCTTTCTCGCCCATCTCGAATCTTGTGCACCTATTCTAAGGGGCCTCCCCTCCCCTCCCTACCCGGCGGCGGAGCCGCTGCAAGAGGGCCGGCCTCGTCCGCACACAGGCTCGGTTCTGGGTACCTCACAGAGGCCCCAATCGCGACATTCGACTCGTTGTACAAGTCACGCGCAAGCGCGGAGCTACGTCAACCACGCGGAAAGAAAGAATGGGCGTGCGGTGTGAACGACTATCTGATGTGGCAGGCCGGCTGAACCACAGCACTCGGCTTCGGCGCTCCCGAAAACTCGCCAATGCGGTGGAGCGGCGAGATCTTGGCGCCCACATCGATGTTGCGCATACCTTATACTGCACGCGGAAAAGGCCGGAACCGCGCGGCCTGCCCACGATCGCAAAGCAATCAGGCCTAGGCTTGGAAGTTGTCCGCCGACATCTTGCCTGACATGCGATCCTTCACCAGTTCGTAGGCAATCTTCTGGCCATCGTTGAGGCCAAGGAGGCCAGTCCGCTCTACCGCGGAAATGTGGGCGAACACATCGATGCTGCCGTCGTCCGGCTGGATGAAGCCGGAGCCCTTCGTTGCGTTGAACCACTTTACCGTACCGGTCGCCATTGCGTCTTCCCGTTGATCCGACCTTCGGGTCCAAGCAACGCTCCCATTTGCGCCTGTGCTGATAGACGCTTCTGACCACGACGAAAAGCCATCTCAACATCTCCCTGCCCCCGCCGACCCCACGCGGTGGTGGCGCGACTTCGGACGTGCTGCTCAACACGGATGCCGATGGGCCGCGGCCTGGCGGACCTTGAACTGGTTTGTCTTGCGGATGAGTTCGCCGAGTTTTCGAAAGTCAAACATTCGTCAGGCGAAGTCTGGTGCCAGGCCGACGATGCGCATATTGCCCCACCAGCCTTCGGGGCTCTCCTGTGACAGCACCTTTGATGAACGGCACGGCCGCAGTTGCCGGCTGTAGCGGCTTGTCGGCAGGTGCGGGGTTCTGCTCGTCTTTGGCTTCGCGCGGGGAAGAACGTTCTCGGTGTAGACGAGCCACTGGCGGGCTGGCCAGGCGGAAGCGTTCAGCCGGTCTTCTGCTCGTCGAAGGTGAAAACGTCGGCGCCCCGCTCTCGGACCCGGGAGGGTAATCGCGCGAAATCGCTATCCGACGAGATCAGTCAGAAGCCTTCGAAAGGGGCATGTGCAACAGGGCCATCGCATCGTTCACCGGGGGATGTCGGAGGCGTCTTTCCGTCGTATAGGCAAACCCGCTGCTGCGGAATAGTCGCGTGCTTTCCCAGCCCATCCGTTCAGGCTTGCGAGCGCGCGCCGGAGCAAATCACTATAATGTGTCGGACGCTCGCATCACCTTTTTCGGCGCCCTCTTCAAGCAGCCCGTCCACGGTCTTTGCCGAGCTTGGTCAACGTCCATCAGTACAGCCAGGCGCGTCACCGTGTTTGAGGCGGAATAAGAGTCCCTCCGCTTGCGAGAAGGTATGCGAGTCCTCCCGATTCCCCAGCGTCTCTGTTTAGCGCCAGGCGCTCGGGTGGTTGCCGGCGTTCTCTTTATGATCGTCGTCGGGGCACGAATTTGACCGCAGCTAACAGAGAGCTCAAGGGACTGAGCTTTTAAGCTATTGCGTTTGTTATCAAAATCCACCGTTTTGACGGCAGTCAACATGATCTGTGAATAAGGAGATCACGACCTTCCCTTTAACAGAGAATCGCTATGACCTGCACTTCTGCTGTGCGTTGACTTCCTGTTAACGCTATTTCCCTTGTGAGACTCAGAGAATCGGAGATAATGACGACATTTCTCCGGTTTTGGTGATTTTATCGACAGAATGGTCCAAGGCACAATGAACGCGTTTAGCCCGCTACCGTCGTTTGAGTTTGACGACAAGATCCTGATGCAAGGTGCGGAAATCTCGCGCAAGCTCGATCAACTGCGTCTGGAGAACTTTCCCCCGAACGCGAAGAAAGACCTGCGTCAGTTCTCGCTCGCGGAGGTCGCACATTATCTTGGCGTCACCCCGAGCAATTTGAAGCGCCTCTATCTCGACGGCAAGGGCCCGAAGCCAGTCACAATGTCGGGAAATCGCAGATACTACACTGCCGAACAGATGTTGGAGCTGCGATTTTTTCTGGACAGGACAGGGAAGTCGGAAGCTAAGAAATATGTTCCTCACCGCAAGCCGGGCGATAAATTGCAGGTCATTGCGGTCGTCAACTTCAAGGGAGGCTCTGGCAAGACGACCACAACGGCTCACCTTGCGCAGCACTTGGCGCTGACCGGACACCGCGTGCTTGCCATCGATCTTGACCCACAGGCGTCGCTCTCGGCTCTGCACGGTTTCCAGCCGGAGCTTGATCGGAATCCCTCGCTCTACGATGCGATACGCTATGACGACGAGCGCAAGTCGATTGCCGACGTCATTCTGCCGACCAATTTCCCTGGCCTCGATATTGTCCCGGCGAATCTGGAATTGCAGGAATATGAATACGACACGCCCCTTGCCATGCAGGCTGGCACGGATGGGAAGCGCTTCTTCACGCGTCTCGGCAAGTCGCTCGAGGAAGTTGACAGCCGCTACGACGTCGTGGTGGTCGATTGCCCTCCGCAACTGGGATATCTCACCTTAACCGCGCTCACTGCGGCGACCTCCGTGTTGATTACAGTCCATCCGCAAATGTTGGACCTGATGTCGATGTCGCAGTTCCTGCTCATGCTCGGCAATATCACCAAGACAATTAAAAAGGCTGGCGCCAATGTGCGCATGGACTGGCTCCGTTACCTGATTACCCGATTTGAGCCAACCGATGTACCGCAGGTGCAGATGCTGGGCTTCATGCAATCGATGTTTGCTGAGGAAATCCTCAAGAGCCCGATGGTGAAGACAACGGCGATCTCCGATGCCGGCTTGACGAAACGCACCCTCTACGAGCTCGATCGCTCAAATTTCACGCGAGAAACCTATGACCGCGCGATCGAATGCATGGATGCCGTCAATTTCGAGATCCAAGGATTGATCCACAGGGCTTGGGGGAGGCTCTAACGATGTTGACCGCCGTCAAAACAGCAAGATTTTGCAACCGAAACAAAGCGATAACGTGGCTTCGAGGATAGCGGTATGGCTCGGAAGAACCCATTTGCGAATGTGATGAGCGACACGCCGACCGACAGCAACCGGGCGGTGCTTGATTACACCATCCGGGGCGCGTCTAAGTCGATCCTGAATTCCATCGATGAGATGGCGGCCCGTGCAGACAAGCTACTGGAGGGTGAGACTGTCATCGAATTGGACCCGGATCTAGTCGATGCATCATTCGTCCGCGATCGCATTGAGGAAGACCAACAGGAGTTCAACGATTTGCTTTCGGCAATTCGGGAGCGGGGGCAGGACAGCCCGATCCTGGTGCGGCCTCACCCCAAGGATTCCGAGCGCTATATGGTGGTGTTCGGGCATCGACGTCTTCGAGCGGCAAGGGCGCTCGGAAGAAACGTCCGTGCAGTCGTTAAAGACCTAAAAGATAGTGATCATCTCGTCGCGCAGGGGCAAGAGAATTCAGCGCGCGCCAATCTGTCATTTTTTGAGAAGGCAATGTTCGCGAGTGAAATCGCGCGGCTTCATTTCGATGGTGACAACGCAATCATTCTCTCAGCGCTCTCCGTGGACAGGGCGACCCTATCGAAGATGCTCGCGGTGGCGAGCATGCCTCGCGAATTGTTGGATGCGGTCGGAGCAGCCAAGGGCATTGGACGTGATCGCTGGTATGAGCTGAAGACCCTGTTAGAGCGACCCTCGAATTTGGAGAGGGCACGTGCCTTCCTCGGAACGGAGGAGTTCAACACTAAAACAGGCGACGATCGGTTTAACGTCCTGCTGACGCATATCAAGGAATCAGGTCGATCAGTTCCATCGAAACAAGTTCGTGCGAGCAAATGGATGTCCGACGACAAGTCCGTCGCCGCCGATCTACGGAGCGACGGACGAACTTTTACACTTGCTTTGAAGGCCAAGGATGCGGTCGGGTTTGGAGATTTCCTCTCCGAGAGCCTGACGGATCTCTACAAGGCTTATCGAGGCCGAAACGTTCAACAAGGAGAGTAGACCGCAAAAGAAAAAGGCCCCCAACGACGCCGTCGTGGAAGCCTTCCTCGTATTCGTAGCAGATCGAGAATCGCATTTCCACGAATCACAGTCAAGAGTCTTGGCGCCGCTTTTTGGTGAGCAGAATTCTTTTGCCTAAACTG
>NZ_JAPCZO010000056.1:0-9661 GCF_025941625.1 Rhizobium acaciae | reverse complement strand
AAAGGCCGGGATGACTACCGAGACCAGAGGCTGGTCAGAATGGAACGCGTTTCCTCGATCCTCATCTTTTATGAAAGCATTGCAGATCTCTCGCCACGTCAACCACAAAGACTTTCGTACAGGTGAAGGGACTGCTTTTGATTTCTGCCGTTTTCGTACATTCAAGTCGGAGCGGGCAAATCCCAGCCGCCGACATTTGTTAAAAGATGGCCTTCAACACGCCTACATTCTAACTTTGTTCTGCGGGCGCAAACGGACTTTGGTCTGACGTAGACCCTCTACTTTTGTAGAAGAGGATAGATATGTCAGCCGCACGCTGTCGACCCCGGAGAGTTCGGGCCAGGCGTCAAGATCTGTTCCTCGGGCACCTGGTTCATGCGGGTCGCGGAAAGGGAGCGGGCGCGCGATTGACCCCAATGAGCTTCCAGTTCCATAGGATTACCACTCCGGCGAAACGCCGAGGGACGTGCGACGCGGGAAGAGCAGCGCTTGATTGTTACCGCCATATTCACCTTGCCTAAACAGCCTCCACCAGAAATAGATGGTTAGACGGTTGAGCATTATCGTGTCTACAGCACTTGCCCAGCGACGTTCAAATGATCCACGATTTGGACGGCGGCCGTGAAGGAGAGAACGATGACGGTCAAGCCTCGATCATCGGTGACGTTCATCAGCCATGCCGAGACGTTAGCCTCCTTCAGTAGAGCGCCCCTCAGCCGCTCGGCTATGGTCTCCACAGCCTCGGTACGGGCGCTCTGCAGGTCCGGATGTTCCGAGCCCACCGTGTCCGGGATGGAGATGCCGTCATGAAGGTTGAAAAAGTAGCGAGCCATCCAGCTATTGCTCCTGCACAGGCAAGAGCAACGATTATCTCCCAGCCATCCGCGCCTGCGGGCGATGGCGGATGATGTCCCATCATGGCATGTGATCATGTTCTAAGGAAGGCGCATTGCACTCGGTCATCGGGATACCGGCGAGCGAATGATGAAGAGATCAGTAAGAAGCTACACAAGGAAGGACACGCCAAGACATGGGTTCCGCGACAGCCGAACCGATCGCGGGGGCAGTTTAGGCCGGCCAACGCACAGGAGACAATATGCTTGGGGTAAGCAGATCATCCCTGAGCGGCCCACCGAATAATACTCAGCATACGTGTAATTTGAAGTCACTTGATCCTTATGAGCGAAATCGTGCGAGATTTGCTTAATTTCTGAGCGGGCCTGTGGAACGAAAGTATTATTTATTGCTCACATAAAAAGCATATGCAAAGTAGTTGTAGCAACGCCACAATGCGTTCCTGCCTAGAAACCACCCCCCTACCTAAGCCCCGCTCTGGCGGGGATTTTCTTTCTCTCGGCATGTTTGAGCTCCGCAAGATTGGTATTGGAGCGCACCGGAACCGGCCCGCTCTTTGGTTGTTACACGCGTGGAACGCAAGTGTGTTCCTCTAGACTAAGGCCCGTCAACTTGCCCCGCGTCGGCGGGCTTTTTTGATCACGGAGGTCCCCTTCGCGTCACGGCCAGCTAATATCCGAGCGCTTTTCCAGCCAGCCTGCAGTCGATACTGCTGGCCGCCGCTCCCATGCCGAAAGTCTGGAGATCATCACGAGGCAGGATTTCAAGCGCTCGCCCCGGTGCCCGGCCCATCGCGCGTCAAGTTATCCTCTTCGATCTTCGCATAGAACCGGGATTCATGTGCCCATTCCGTCTCTGCCGCTTCCAACTCCTCCGGGGAAAGATGGTAGATAACGAGCTTTTCGAGCACTTCGTCCACGTCCCGGGCCATGCCGAGAAGGTCCATGGACTTGCCCATATGGCCGCTCTCTCCGAACGTATCGAAGCACATGCCAGAGACCAGATCTCGAAGGGCGAGAACCTTCGTCGTCGTCTCCGCCAAGAAGTGTGGTTCATCTCCAAAATCGAGTGAATCAGACACGGCCTGCGCTCGACGGGACAGAGCTTCTGATCGAGACCTCGAACCGTCTTCCTCGAAAACGTCATAGCACTGTCTGCTGACGTGCTCCGCGTAGACCGCGAATTTCATGATATCGCCTGGCGAGATTTTCTGATCGTTTCTGTACAAAATGGTGGGCATGCCAAATCCTCCACGCTGGAATAGGACTATCGGGTTGCCGCAGGAATGTTCCTATTCTGTTCTTTTTGGTGAAGGAGTCAAGGTCGCCTTTTCTTCAGGACCGTCAGCCCACTGTCGAGGTCGGCGTTGGCGGCAAGCATGAGTGCGTGGTTGTCAGCCAATTCGATGATTGTCGTGAGCACCTCATCCGCCCGCCACCCCGCAGCAACGGCACGGTCGATGAGAGCAGCGAATTCCAAATGGACCGCGTCCTGGCATCGGAGGAAGCGATCAGGATCATTGTTTGGCACATCCGGCAGGTATATTTCGTCCATCTGATGAACTTGAGCCGCTCGAAGAAGCGCGTCAATACATCGGAGGGCATGGTTGATGACCTTAACGCCATCTCCACATCACCTCGTGGCGGGCTAATCAGAGAGAGGACTTGCCCGCGGTTTTGGAACAAGCGCTTCCGGCCTGCCCGTCTGGCGATAGTTGGAAACTGGGACGGCAATAGGAGTAGCGCTCGACGTCCGGTCTCGAGTCAAGAAGATCTCCTCCGTGCTCTTTTCGGACCACGATCAGACGCATGAGCCCCACGACCCGCAACAGCGAAGAGGCATGCAACGGCGCGACAGCGCGAGCACCGAAAAGGTAGACGCCAGACCGAGTCGTAGCAAGGGCTCGTTGACCTGCTAGCGGGTCACAAGCTGTACGGATGGAAGAAGACGGGGTCGGATCATGCAGTGCGAATTCGTCGAATTCGGCCCGATCTGATTGGCCTGTCAATGTACTGAGCTCGAAGATGGGGCGTTTACGCGCGTGGCGGCCAGCCCAACGTAAGTGCCGATCAGAAGCCATCTCCGCTACCGAACGACAGCGTTGTAGAGCTCGATGGAGGCATCACACAAAAACGAGGGCGCTTGATCGTCCCACTCCACGTCGTAGTGGCGGCCCTCGGTTACCCTCGCCACTCCGTATCGATCTTTCCTTCTTCTGCTTTGTGGAAATATTGGGAGCAAACCAGCCAGCCCTTCAGGGGTCTTAGCAACGCGACGCATGCCAACACCGTCAGTGGCAGCGTCACAAGGAGATGTACCCAAAGCGGAATGTCGAAAGTGAACTGGAGCCACAGCGCAAATCCGAGCGCAGGAACGGCGACAATGCTCATCGAAAAAAAGGCTGGTCCGTCAGCGGGGTCCGCGAAGGAATAGTCCAGGCCACAAACCTCACAGGCCGGAGCCAGCGACAGGAAACCATTGAAGAGATGGCCGCGCTGACAACGCGGACAGCGCCCTTTAATCCCCGTGAGGGCGTCAAACGTCGTCTCGTTGTAGTCGTTTGTCATCCTCGACCTTCGTGAACGTTTGTGGGCGACGATCAAATCCCCTCCGTTTTCGCCGGCAGCATCGAAGCGAACTCATCACGGGACGTCGGGTTCCCGTCGATCATCTCGTAGACGGCCTTCGATCTGCCGAGGTTGCCATCAATGACGGTGGACTAAGCGTTCGCCGCCTATGTGCCAGCCAGTGTGCAGTTCCTCGATCAGAACCCATGTGACTGACCTGAAGGCCTCCGAGCCTTCGAACTTCACCATAACGTCTGTAATCGCCTTCGCTAGCGCGTGTTTCTGGGTGCTGGTGAAGACGCCGTCTACGAGTTTGATGTTGACGAAGGGCATGGGTATCTCCTCTGTAATGTGAAAGCGTTGGCACGGATCGGACAATTGCGACCGTCAGTGGACCTCGATGACGAGCTTGCCGTTTGCCTTTCATTTCTCGATCAGCTCATGCGCGCTCGCTGCATCGTCCTACGTGAATCTTCTTGGATCGACCCTTGGCGAGACCGTCCCCGCTTCCACGAGGTTCGTCGCCTCGCGCATGATATCGCCGTGATGCTCCCGTCCCTCGCCTGTCAGCAGGGGGATCAAGGTGAACACGCCGGAGTAGGTTGCGGATTTAAATGACAATGGGGCCAGTGCGTGCGTTCCCCAGCCAAGACAGCTCACGACATGACCGAACCGGCCAACGGCTTTAAAAGCGGTGTCCAGTCCCGCACCGCCAACCGTGTCGTAGACCACATCGAAGCCCTTGCCGGCGGAATGCTTCGCCACATAGACGCGGAGAACCAAGTGCGGCTGGCCGTGATCTCACGCCGGGACAACGCGCTCTGCTGCAACCTGGAGAAATAGCATCTAAACAACCTGGAGCGCACGCTGAAATTACAGCACTGGACCATGCGGCTTCCGTCCCGCCGAAGCAGGACGAACAGCCGACAGTAGCCGAAACGACGCCGCTCATTGGCGAGGTCGCGCAGCTTCGTCCGGAGTTTAACCTCCGCCGGTCGGCTTGAGGTTCGGCTGGGCCTTGATCAGTTTCCTGCGGCCATGTGCCCAATAGAAGGCCAGCTTCAACGGATCGCCGCCCGTGCGATCTGGCGTCGCAAGATGCGAATAGCCACCATAGGCATCGATCTGAATCATGCCGTTGCAGCCGTCGAGGATTTCTGCAGCATATTCACCTTTACGCCCAGGCCGGCAGTGAAAGACCACGCCAGTCGGTGCAGAGCCGTTCCAGCCGCGATCGTCGCGCAGAACCGCCCAGAGATGGCCAGTTTTGGACTTGCCGCCTCCCGGATCCAACACCGGGGCCGTGGTCTCGTCGACATAGAGCCTTGAGCTGCCCTGTATCTGGATCATGGCCATGTGGTCTACCACCGGCGGGACCGCAACACCCGTCCAACACGTCCAATCGGCCAGGGCGGTGCGGTCGATCGGCACTCCGTGCGGGCCCATGCCCGCAGCCTGCCGGTTGAGCGGCATCGCAAAAAAAGCGACCATACGGTCGTTTGGTCTCCATTTCTCGCCGCGCCGGATGCCATCCAGCGTGAAGACCACGGACCGCAAGGTTGCGCTGCCTCCATCTGCCTCGTTGCAGAAGGCGCGTGTATCTGGATTGTTCCAGAGAATGTACGCGACCGGAATCGTGACAGCGACACCGGCAATCCGGGCAGGATGCAGGTTGTCGAGGCATGCGGCAGAGGGCGGCGCATAGCGAGCCTCCCTGGTTTTCTGCCGGGTCAAGGTGACTGCGAAATAACTCCCGAAGCCTAAGATGAAGACGACAGGAAGCACAATACGGCCCGTAGCGCCCGCAGCCGGGTCACAATCCCTCACCGCCGGACCCGGCGCCCCGGTTCGACAACACGGTAGGCACTACCAGCGAAGCGGCTTGCTGAAAGGAGCGCCGGAGGACCTGAGGCTATTGGGGGAAGGCCCCGTCGTCGGTGTAAGCTGAAAAGAAGGGCTTCCGCACGCGCGATCAGCGCGGTGATAAAAAAGGCGGCTGATCCGGGCGCCGCCGCCTAGCATTCGGGTCTTATGCGAACATTATTGACAGATTCGCAAGTGATACCTGCTACCGCGACCAGATAGATCTCTCTATCTTACCCACCAGCACTTACTCCCTAGCTTGGTAATTTTAGAGAAAGCGCAAACAAGCTGCATCATGTTCTCATGATACCCAACAAAAAATCTAACCTGATGCATAAATTCAGATTTGATTACCCCATGATACTTCGGTAACATTTGCAATGGCCGCTCAGCGTTTGTTGCCAACCCCACGCAGCTAAGAACTCCTGTACGTTGGGCGGCCACCGAACTTCACATTTAGCCAATTTATTGTTGAAAATTCTTGGAAACACGCTCGATCCAGCAATGCCTGGATCAAGCAGATGCCGGTATGTAGTATAAGGCCATCCACCAACACCCATCACGGCCGACATAAAGGTATGGGCAGCCTTCGCTCAGAGCGTGTCTAGCCATTGAATAGCGGGGATGGAGAAACCGCATTCAACCAGGGTGGACAGGTGGCTGCTTCACCCAAACCGAAGTCGGGCTGTGTGGGATACTGGCCCACGAAAATTGGAACGGACCGCGGATTACTGAGCGCTGTTGCCAGGCCCAAGCTGCAGAGCCTGAGACTTGGGCTATCCGGTCCAAGCTGTTGAGGGGACGTGCCCGCAATAGGGACGGCGCGCAGGAGGATCGAGGATAGAACAACTGAAGACCACATATCCAGGTCATCCAGCATGTTAAGGCTCGCCGGTCCGCAGCGAGATAAGAAGCGACGGCGCCGGAGGCGATCTCGGCAGCCACGCGATCCCCTCGCCTTCTCAAGTACCCGGAGGGCCGAGCTGTCGGCACCAACCCGGCGAGCCGCGAAAGAACAGTGGACGCCTTGTCATGCACTCAACAGGACTTAGCCCGGCGGGGCCTTTTGGTCTTGCGATGCTTCAAATAATCTTCAGCCAATGCCTGACCCAGGCCCCAGCCCCGTCAAGACAGCCAACCGACGTCTTTGAGCGTGGTGCTTTGTCGTGTGATGATCACACGAGTAACCGTGTAAGAGCTCGTTACGCCGCTCAGCCGGCTTTAGTCGATGCATTGCCCCAGTCATGGCGCGGCATTGCCGGACGTTGCGGTTTCGCGCGAAACCTCACCAGCACCTCGCGGCCATCAACGGAAGCCTGCGTGCGCTCGAGCGCGTCGCGTTCGGCAACCGCCTGGCGCCAGTGTTCGGCGTCTCGGCCATCAGGCCGGCCCTGTTCCTCCCAAATCGCGTAAGCTCTTTTGCTGATCCATTCGTGGCGTCTGTCGCTCATCTATCCATTCCATTCGATGCTTCGGCAACGCTGTCTTGCGGGACCACTCTGTCCTGCCGAACCCGTAGGCGGCGCAATCGGAACAGGTTCTTTGCCTGCTCGTCCTTCAAGCCATATTTGGAAGCGAATTCATAAAGGGTATAGGGGCGGCCGCGCAGGATTCTGCTCCGGCGCTCCGGTTCACGGATTTGCGTCATTGGTAGTAACCCCAGTGTGTTTTGCAAATGTCAGAACAAATTATAGGGGCGGAAGTTCCGCCAATTTTTCAGCGTTTTTTCGTCTGGCAATGTCATCATTTGGCGGCTATGCCACAAACGAAAAAAGCGCCCTTTCCGATCAAGGAGAGGGCGTTTAGAGGTGGCGTGTGTTGCTATACAGCGAACCGCAATATTGTATCGGCGACGAAATTCGCGATGCTCGCATAGCGGGCGGTGTTTGGGTGGCGCGAACAATCCCTGCGACACCATGTTCAGGTAACCGGCGTAATGCTCATGAAGTCGTTCCCCCAGCCGTTCCTCTCCTACACGACTAAGGACGCCTGGACGTTCTCGCTGAATACGGAGTCGACACGTAACTGGGAAACGAACGACTGGTCGGTGCCGATCAACTTCGCAGTCGCCAACCGACCACCATCGGCAAACAGCCAATCAGCCTGACGGCCGGCATACGATATTGGGCGGCGGCCCCAGACAACGGCCCGGAAGGACTGGGCTTCCGCGTCGCGGTCACGTTCTTCCGACGTGATCTCTTGCCTATTTCGAACGAACGCCATCTACATTGATCACTCGCTGGGCGGCGGCCACAATGGTGTCTCGATTCCAAAGGCTGCGCCTTGGTCATTTTACCGGCAAGAGAATTCGGCCTCCACTGCCTACTTATCAGTTCGGCGGAGGGACTGCGCGACCTCGAGGACCGGTCGAGCGTCCTACTCTCCAGCCCATGCGGTATGTCGCTCGAGCGTCACGGCGAGCCGCTCGCGGAAGGATGGGCCGATCGAAAATCATCCTTCGTCATTCCTTGGCATGATGGTCGCCACGGTCGCCTTCGCCCCGCTTCGCTTCGGTCTTTGGACTTGTGTCGTTTGTCGGCGGAAAGAGAACGGTCGACATCCGTCGATTCCTTGAACTGGCCCTGCTTGTCGCGCCGCACGAAGCGCTTGTCGGTTCCCGTGTCGATCAGTTCGCGGTTGGTCATGACTTTAGCTTGAGCTGTCGGCACGACAGGACGACTCGCGCGGCATCAGCTCACGGACGTGTGACGAAAGGAGCTCGAGGCTATCGGCTTAGGGAGAAGTCGCGCGCCCGCTGGCAGGACGTATGCGCCGACGGGGTGCCCGAGGTTATAAGAATGCCAATCTCCGGATAGACGCCTGCCACGAGCCTCGCCAGGTCTATGCCCGTCAGGCCACCGGGCATGTCCACGTCGGTGAAGACGACGTCGATCTCCCGGCTCGAGAGGATGCCAACCGCTTTGAGGACGGAGCCGGCCTCATAGACCACGTAGCCGTCGGCTTCGAGGACGTCGACAGCGACGAAGCGAATGAGCGCTTCATCGTCCACTACCAGGATTGCCTTCTGCATGGAGCCGCCTCTCCTACCTCTGTAACGGACATGATTCAACGACAACGAAAGTGAACGGCGAATAGATAAGAAAATGCTAAAAAGCAGTGGATACCGACTAAGTTTCGATCGCCCCCCACTTCGAACGGATATTCGGACTTCAGTCGGAAGTGACAGGCACCGTCGTTTTCGATACTCTTGCGCTGCCCCAGAAGGAGAAATATGCCTACGATCCTCATCCTTGAAGACGAACCTTTCATCGCGATCGATATCGAAACGGTTCTGGAGAGATGTGGCCAGCGCAGCTTCATGAGGCTCTCGACCGGTTCGGACGCCGTCTCCTGGCTGAAGGAAAACTCGCCATCCGCCTTCATCGTCGACCCTCGCCTCTCGGACGGCGTCTGCACTGCCGTCGCGCGGCATCTCGTCAATTGCGACATTCCGTTCATTGTCTATTCGGGCGAGAGCGAATCCGTTTCCCAGCTGAAACCCGCGTTCGCAGAAGGTCATCTTCTGATGAAGCCGGCCTCGCCCGAGCAGCTTGTGGAAGCTGTCTAGACGGCCTTGAACGGGTCCTACCGTCGGCTTAAGTCCGGGGCTTGACGACAAGTTATCTCTGGACGCTGGAACGCGAAGGCCGGTCGACCCGCAGTGGCCTCGACACGGCCGAGGAAATCATATCGATCATTACGGGCGTCGCAGTCGGTACGGCATTTCCTGACACGGTCGAGATCCAAACGATCCCCGATCAACCTGATTACGGTTATGTAGTCGTCAACAAAAAGCGTGTGCTCGTCAATCCGAAGACCCGCACGGTGATCGAGGTCATCAAATAAATTGAAAGCATCGCGGGCCCTGCTTCCAAGGCCCGCTATTCCTCTACCATTCCTCCTCCGTCCGCATCAGGTGCCGTTCGCTCGGGGAGCGAGGACTGAATTCAGCTTGGCATCTACCGCAGCCAGCCGCATAAGATGACGTCGTAATCGCGGGGTCGTTTTTGGGCATTCGAGACGCGAGGGAGCAATACGGTCGTCGAACTTCAACCTATTCGTTCGCGGCTGATCTTCACGGTTTGCTGTGGTCGTCCCGAGACGAAGACAGTGTTGTATTCCGCGCAGACCCTTGTCGAGCACAAGCCGTATCACGAAACACGGGTCGCTTCGGAAAATCACCCCAATGGTCACAAGTGACAGATACGTTCTCCGAGCTTGTCGGAACTCCCAAAACGCATATTTCTGCGTGGCGTCAATTGCACTTCCGATCGCGTATCGGGGGAGCTGCGGATTTGCGGCCAACGAACGCCTGACGACTTCCAGAGCACTTTTGCCCATTCGCAGGTGATCGGAAGACATGCTGCCTGGATGCC
>NZ_JAPCZO010000055.1:0-10731 GCF_025941625.1 Rhizobium acaciae | reverse complement strand
ACCACCGCCGACCAACCGAAGCCCGAGACGAAGGCAAACGCCGACGACCTCGAAACACTGTCTGACCTGGTCGAGCTCGAAGCGGAGAATATCAGGCTGCGCAGCCTGCTCGCCGACAAGCTGCGCGCCGAGAATACCGAGTTGCGCAAGCGCCTCGGCCTCAACTGAACCGGAGAGGCTGCTTGAGGTCGGTTGAACGGGCTCGGGCTCTTGCCTATATCATCGACACCAACCGCATGGGCGTGGTCGCCCCTTGTTTCCTGGATATTTGTTGTGATGAAACCAACGCGCAATTTCGTTGTCGAATTCAAGTCGAACCGGCGCAGGGCTCCATCGCAAGCCGCATCGATCTGGGGCGACACGGATCTGAAGGCTATCAAGCGCGAGGTCGAGGATTTATCGCCACACCTGTTTGCGCAGGCTCATCCACTCACGGTCGCGGGCGACCTTCCGTCCAGCGCAAGCCCCGAGGGCGAAATCGCACCCGTCTCCGAGGTGGCGGTCACCGACGCGCCAGCGGAGGTGGTTGAGATTGATCCGACTGAGGCATCATCCACGCATGGGTTGGCATCTCTTGAGACGGCTGAGCCACCGGCCGATGAGCCTTTGGCTCCTCAAGAAGAGCGGATCGCGACTGCGCCCGGCCATTTGGGCGGTGACAGTCGTCGTAAGCTGCGCAAAGCTCCATCACGGACACAGTTTGACGCCAAGCAATCCCAACCGGATGGAACGAGCGTCGAGCGGCCGCTGCCACTGGCTCAAGATGAGCTGATCGTGCTCGAACAGGAAAATCGCCGCCTGAAGGCGCTTCTGTGCACACATCTTGAAACCGAGAACGCCACACTCCGCGAAATGCTCGCCCGCTGTTCCTAGCCTGGCCTTGGATACGGTCGAACACTTGACCTGGACCGCATTCAGGCACGCCGGCCAGCTTGTCGAGATACGGCGCAGACGAAGGTGGAGTGGAGGCAAGCGCGCCATAGCCGACTTCGCCAGGTGCTTGATCGACAGAGATCCGGCATCGGATCAGCTTGCTATCGACTCGGAGCAGGATCTTCCTGCTGACGGGTACTGGCTTACACATCCTGTTTCCGGTCGCATGAAGGCCGCGCTTCAAGAAGTCTTGAGCCCTGAGGCTATGCGTCTACGAACATCTTTTCGTGCAGAACAGGCGCGGGGATTGGCAATAAGAATTGGGATTCCGTCCAGAAGACTTTGGACCATTGATGGCGGCGATGTTCAACGATAGGGTCGCGCCGGATCGAACCGATTTCGACAACAAGAGGAGAAGCCGTGCCATCAGGAACTGTGAAGTTTTTCAACAACGACAAGGGATTCGGGTTCATCACGCCCGACAATGGCGGGACGGACGTCTTCGTTCACGTGTCGGCGTTGCGCGGCGGCGCGTCAATTCGAGACGGTGACAAGGTCAGCTACGATGTTGGTCAGGATCGCAAGACCGGCAAGTCCAAGGCCGAAAACGTCAGCGTCATCTAACCGCGTCCTCTTGAACCGTCGACTGAACTCAGTCTGCGCCCTGATCGACGCGGCTAAACCGCCCATTGCTTCAAGTGAAAATGGCGGCAAGCCATTTGGCGCCAGCTTCCGTCCGAGGACCCTACCCCCACAGCAGCGCTACCGTAGAGCAACGGCAATCAAGATCGGTTGAGACACCGACGTCAATTGTCTCGCGACACTCCTGTCTGCAGTGGCTGGGCCTCTGTCTCCCCGCTCGCCACGAAGTCGGCCGATCCTCAAGTCCCGGATCGGCTTCACGGCGTCGATTGACGCCTGATAAAGCGGATGCGCCTTGTAGGCGGCCAATGCGGCTGTATCCTCGAATTCCGCATAGACGACGAGGTCGACCTCGTTGCCGAACAGGTCATGCTTCAGATTGAAGCCGATCTCAAAGTGACGCGCATAGGGGATTTCGGCGAGGAGGCCGAGGCCTTTGCGGACGTCGTCAATCTTTGGTGCGACTGCTGTGAAAAACACGATATGGCGGATCATGGTGCGGCTCTTTCGCTATTTGTAGTCTCGGGGAGGCATGTGACGGCGGAAGAGCGGCGCCCAGGAGGCATTGCCCGAGCGTTTTGCTTCCCTGCCTTAGGGTGCCCTGCGATATGTCCAAAGCTGCGCCGGCGGTATGTTTCTGACGACGAAGTCGTAATGCGACACGACATAGCGTCCGGGCATCTTGATGACCGGTGACAACGGGCCATAGGTGATCTGGATGACCGGCCGGCCGGCGGGCACGCGGGCAAGCAGGTCTTCGAGCAGGGCGACGCGCCGTTCCATCGGGAAGCTCAGCATCGGGATGGCGCTGATAACGCAGTCGAATTGCTCCTTGCTGCGTTCAGCCAGGACCTCGTCCAGCCGGAACGCATCGCCGAGGCGGATATCGACGCCTGGAAACCGTCGCACCAATCCCTCATGAAACGCGCTCGAATATTCGACCGAGACCAGTTGCGAAGGTTTTAGCCCTCGCTCCAGGATCGCCTTTGTGATGACGCCGGTTCCGGGGCCGAGTTCAAGAACAGGAAGGCCGGAGTGGGGATTGACGACGCTTGCCATGCGACGGGCGGTATAGATCGATGTCGGGATGACCGCGCCGACGCCCTTCTTGTCTCTTTGCCAGCCCTTGAAGAATTGCAGCTCGTCTTCAAACCTCCTGGCAAGCTCAGTCTTCAAGCGAAAAGCCATATCCACCCCCCTGATTCCCATGACGTTCTCAATGCGAACGCCTTCTTGTCGATATTTGCGACATAAACAAGCCTATTCGCGCCGAAATCGGTCCTCTCCTAAGGGATTTCTGGCGTTCGTTTTAGACGACGACAACGATAGAGCCGCCTCTCATCCCCACACCAACTGCCGTCCACAACGCTATCTCGCCATCGACAAACTGCGGCCCTCGTTTGCGAGCGACAGCGAAAGAGGACTTGTCACGGCAGAGGAATTTCCGACGGCTTCAAGGCTTCGCACGGTCTTTTCGGGAGCGATACCCGCTTGTAGTAGTGCCCAGCCGAAACACTTCGCGGATGACAAAGGCAGCCGCGCCGATCATTGCGGCAACCGGAGTGGATCTCATTTCGGTCGGCTGGTGCAGCCGTAACGCCGCAACGTTCGATGTCGGATTGGATTTTTCAAACTCCACGTCGTGAGGCGATCGCTATCTCCGCAAGGACAATCCGAGTGTCTTGCTATCCTATGGCGGATACCTCTGCGCGGACTCGGGGCCGAAACGCGATGATTGACCGCCCTCGGCATCAAAGTTCTCGTCCATGAAGGTCTTCGCCAGTGAGACCGCAGCCTGCATGTCGTGCCCGAGCGCCAGATGCGCGGCGATGGCGCTCGGCAGCATGCAACCTGTTCCCCGCAACGTTGCCTGCCGTCTCGGCAAGGCAAAATGGCGTGGCGGAATTCCGGTTGCATAGAGTGTGTCGATGGCCAGTGCGCCGTTCCTATGGCCGCCTTTCACCAGAACGGCCGGGCAGCCCATGTCCAGCAGTTGCAGGGCCTGACGACCGATCTCGACATCGCAACAGGCGGTTCCGCAATCGGTGGGCATACCATCGGCAGCAGCCTTTGCCGGAGGTTTTCGAGCCCGTTGTCCGAGAGGAGCCGGGTTCCGGATGAACTCGCAAGCACCGCATCGAGAATGACCGGAATGGCAAGGTTGCCGGCAATCACATCGGAGATTGCCTGCACCGTTTCCGCCGTCGCCAGCATTCCGATCTTGATGGCCGCATCGGATCGGCAGAAAGCGCCGCGAGCATCTGGGCGGCGACGAAAGAAGCGGGCATGGGTTCGACCGCGATAACCTCAGCATGAGTCTGCACCGTAACCGCCGTAACTGCAAGCGATGCCCGAGCGCCGAAATGGGATAGCGTCGCGATGTCCCGGGCAATGCCGGCGCCGCCCGAAGAATCCGAGCCGCCGATAACGAGCACATTCGGACGCGCCGTCATCGCCATGGTTCGGTGAACTCTATCCATGCACGTGTTCTCGCTTCGGGGTTGGCGTTCAACGTGATGTCTGTGACCACGGCCGCACTGCTGGCGCCCGCATTGAACACACCCTGCAGCCTTTCAATGTTCAGCCCCCCGATTGCCACGAGTGGAATTGGTGCGATACGCTTCTTCCATTCCGTGATCCGCTCAAGCCCCTGGGGCGACCATTTCATATGCTTGAGGATGGTTGGATAGACCGAGCCCAGCGCGACATAATCCGGGCTGGCTGCGAGCGCGGTTTCAAGCTCGTTCTCGTCGTGGGTGGATAGGCCAAGTTTCAGGCCGGCTGCGCGGAGTGCCGCAAGATCCGCCGCTGCAAGATCCTCCTGTCCCAGATGGACGAAGTCGCAGCCTTCCTCGATCGCGAGCTGCCAGTAATCGTTGATGACGAGCTGGCAACCATAGGCGGCGCATATCGTTTTTGCCCGTCGAATCTCTGCCTGCAAGATGTCTTCCGGCCGATCCTTGATCCGCAGTTGCACGAGCCTCACGCCCAGCCGAACCAGTCTCTCGATCCAGTCGGCACTGTCGACGATCAAATAAAAGGGATCGAGCTTCATGCGAACACTGCCTTGCCGATGACCGGTGTCGAGGGAACCGCCATATCTCGCGGCTCCAATGGTCCCGCGAGAAAGGCATTGCGGCCCGCTTCTATGGCCTGTGCGAACGCCTCGGCCATCAGCGCCGGGTCCCCTGCTCCGGCGACTGCCGTGTTGAGAAGCACGGCATCGTAGCCGATCTCCATTACTGTTGCCGCATGCGACGGGCGGCCGATGCCGGCATCGACAATCAAAGGAATGTCGGGGAAATGCGCACGCATTGATTTCAGCGCCATCAGATTGACCGGACCCATGGCCGAGCCGATCGGCGCGCACCATGGCATCAGCACTTCGCAACCTGCTTCCACTAAGCGTTCGGCAACAACCAGATCGTCAGTCGTGTAGGGAAACACTTTGAAGCCATCGGCGCAAAGGACCCTCGCGGCTTCCACCAGCGCAAAGACATCCGGCTGCAGTGTGTCGTGATGTCCGATCACCTCCAGCTTGATCCAGTCGGTGCTCAGAAGTTCCCGCGCCATGTTGGCCGTCAGCACGGCCTCCGACACCGAGTGGCATCCCGCGGTGTTCGGCAGCACGCGCACGCCGAGCGCGCGGATCATGTCGAAGAAGGTGGAATCGACCCTGCCCCCGGCCGTCTCGCGTCGCAGGGAGACGGTGATGATCTCCGTTCCGGAGCGACGAACCGCCTCTTCGAGAACGGCTGGGCTGGGATAGCGCGCCGTGCCGAGCAGTAGCCGCGAGCCGACCTCGCTTCCGTAAAACGCAACCATGTCAACCTCCCTGCAGTGCCGTGAGAATTTCGATCCGGTCACCCTCTGCAAGACGGCATTCGGTTCGCTCCTCGCGATGAACGAGTTCGCCGTTTACAGCAGTTGCCAGCCATCCACCCTCATATTCAAGAGTGGTCATCACATCAGAGAGTGTCAGGGCATCGAGGTGGTGATCCTCGCCATTGACGATCAGTTTCATGTCATTGTTCCTATCGCTGCTTGTTTCCTTTGCGGCGCGGCCAACAGTCGTGTCACTTCTCGGGCCATGGCCGGCGCCAACAGGAAGCCATGGCGGTAAAGACCGTTCACAAGAAGCACCGGCCCCATGTGAACGACACGCGGAAAATTGTCCGGAAAGGCCGGCCGCACACCCGCTCCGGTTTCGATCACGCGCGCTTCGCCGAAAGCGGGATGCAGCGCATAAGCGGCATTGAGCAGTTCCATGATCGAGCGCGCCGTGGGTGGTCCGTCCGCATCGCTCTCGATCATGGTCGCGCCGACCATGAAGCGGCCTTGCTGGCGCGGGACGATGTAGAGCGGGTAACGCGGATGCAGCAGCCGGATTGGCCGCGACAGCGAAATCTCCTCCGTTTCCAGATAAAGCATCTCGCCACGCACGCCCCGCAGCCGCTCCAGCGTGCCGATGGCGGCGGAGCCGGTGCAGTCGATCACGTGGTCATACCGGCCTTCCGGGAGATCACCGGCGACGCCCAGATGAAACTGAACGCCCCCGCCCTGCAACGACCTGTGAAGAGCCCGCAGAGCGCGCCGTGGATCGAGATGCGCCTCCTCGCGAAAGAAGAGGCCCTTGCGGAAGCGTCCCGCGAGCGCCGGCTCCAGCTCGGCTATGCCGCCTTCATCCAGCCATTCATACTCCGATGTGCGGGAGGCGAACCGTACAAGCTCGCCCTGATCCCGTTGCGGCGCGACGACCAGCGTGCCGTTGCGCGTGACTTCCCCCGGCACCGCGGCCTCCCACCAGTCGGCGGCAGTCTTGCCTTCCGCCAGCACCCGCTGGTCGGCGCTTTCCCGCTCGCACCAGGGCGCAAGCATGCCGCCGGCCAGCCATGACGCTCCCGCCCCGATCGTTGGCGCGATGTCCGCAACCTCCACAACAAAACCGTCTGACGCGAGCTCATGCGCCACCGCGAGGCCGGCAACGCCAGCCCCCTTGACAAGGATGCGCAATGTCACTCCCCCACGGGCATATAGAGATCGCCGCCCTCACGGTATTTCGCCGCCATCGCGTCCAGCCCCTCCTTCTGCGCTTCGGCGCGGATGTCGTGCGATATGCGCATGGAGCAGAATTTCGGGCCGCACATCGAACAGAAATGCGCCACCTTGTGCGCTTCCTTCGGCAGGGTTTCGTCATGAAAGCTGCGGGCGGTATCGGGATCGAGCGACAGGTTGAACTGGTCTTCCCAACGAAATTCGAAGCGCGCCCGCGACAGGGCGTCGTCGCGCAGGCGGGCGGCCGGGTGCCCCTTGGCAAGGTCGGCGGCATGGGCGGCGATCTTATAGGTGATGACACCGGTCTTGACGTCGTTGCGGTCGGGCAGGCCCAGATGCTCCTTCGGCGTCACGTAGCAGAGCATGGCCGTGCCGAACCAGCCGATCATCGCCGCACCGATGCCGGAGGTGATATGGTCGTAGCCGGGCGCGATATCGGTCGTCAGCGGCCCCAGCGTGTAGAAGGGCGCCTCGCCGCAGACCGCGAGCTGCTTGTCCATGTTCGCCTTGATCTTGTGCATCGGCACATGGCCGGGCCCTTCAATCATCACCTGGCAATCCTTCGCCCAGGCGATCTGGGTGAGCTCACCGAGCGTTTCCAGTTCGGCAAATTGTGCCGCGTCGTTGGCATCGGCGATCGAACCGGGGCGCAGGCCGTCGCCCAGCGAGAAGGTGACGTCATAGGCGCGGGCGATGTCGCAGATCTCCTCGAAATGCTCGTAGAGAAAACTCTCTTTGTGGTGATGCAGACACCACTTGGCCATGATCGAGCCGCCGCGGGAAACGATGCCGGCAACCCGATTGACGGTCAGCGGGATATAGGAAAGCCGCACGCCCGCATGGATGGTGAAATAGTCGACGCCCTGCTCGGCCTGTTCGATCAGCGTATCGCGATAGACCTTCCAAGTCAGGTCCTCGGCAATGCCGCCCACCTCTTCCAGCGCCTGATAGAGCGGCACGGTACCGATCGGCACCGGCGAATTGCGGATGATCCATTCGCGGATATTGTAGATGTTGCGGCCGGTGGAAAGATCCATGACCGTGTCGGCACCCCAGCGGACCGCCCAGACCATCTTCTCGACCTCCTCGGCCATGGAGGACGTGACGGCCGAATTGCCGATATTGGCGTTGATCTTCACCAGGAAGTTCCGGCCGATGATCATCGGCTCGGATTCCGGATGGTTGATATTGGCGGGAATGATCGCCCGGCCTTCGGCGACTTCCCGGCGCACGAATTCCGGTGTGACGAAATCCGGGACATGGGCGCCAAAACTTTCGCCGTCGCGGATAAGAGCCTCCTTGGCCGCCTGACGGCCGAGGTTTTCGCGAATGGCGACGAACTCCATTTCCGTTGTGACGATGCCAGCACGCGCATAGGCAAGCTGGGTAACGGCCCTGCCGTTTCTGGCCTTGAAGGGCTGGTTGCGGATCGGGAATTCGGGCGTCAGGTGATTTCCGGAGATGAAGCCGTTATCCTCCGGCCTGACGATGCGACCCTCATAGGCCTCGACGTCGCCGCGAGCGAGAACCCAGCTTTCGCGCAGGCGCGGCAGGCCGGACTCGATCGCCACGACATGTGCGGGATCGGTGTAGGGACCTGAGGAATCGTAAACGGTCACCGGCGGTTCGCCGGAGGTCGGATGAACGGAAATCTCGCGCATCGGCACGCGGATCTGCGGATGCAGTTCGCCCGGGATATGAATCTTGCGGGAGGCCGGCAGTGGGCCGGTCGTGACAGTCGGGGTAAGATGTTTTGCGGCAATATTCATGGATGAGGCTCCAAAGGTTGGAGACCCAGTCATCAGAGCCGGAATGATGAAAAGACGCTGACAGGAATCCGCACGCGGAATCCCAGTCATAGCAGCGCTTGCACCGTCCCTACGCCAGTATGAACTGGATCAGGTTCAACGGGTCACTGCGCCGCGAAATCGCTCAGCAGTATCTCAGCCCCTTGTCGTGACCCCCCTGGTGAATGAACGTAGGTTAGTGCCCGAAAAGGCGTTTCGTCAACCGTCAATCGCCAAAGGATGTCAGAACCGTCTTGCCCGCTACATCCGGTAGGCGACGGCGCCACCCGTCAAACCGGCACCTGCAGCGGTCAGCAGCAGCGTCTCTCCCTCCGCAAACTGCCGCTTGTTCTTGGCGATAGAGAGCAAAAGCGGAATGGTCGCGGCAGAGGAATTGCCGAAAATTCGATCGTCCGGACTGTCCTTGCCGGATCGATGCCGAGATTGTCGCAAACGGCGCCGAACATGCGTGCATTGGCTTGGTGCGGAAGGAACCGGCCAATCTGGCCGGCGGTGATTTCTGCATGCTGCAATACTCTTTGCGACGTCTTGGAGCAGCACCGCGCTCGCCCGCTCGGCGAGGTTGATCCGGCGGCTAAGAATGTTGGCCGCAACCACCAACACTGCACGCCCTTAGGCGCGAACGAAACCGTCGGCGAGCATGAGCGCATAGAGGAAGCCCGAACAGGCGCCCGCAAGGTCGATCGCGCCGGATCGCATAAGTCCAAGTCTATGGGCGAGCAAGGGGGCGGAGGGCAGAAGCAGGATGATCGGGTGTTGACGTTGCGAGCAGAGTGAGCGCGATCTCGCTTCGGGCAATCTCCGCATCGTTGAGGGCTATCCGGCCTGCGTCGGCAGCAAGGCCGCTCAGCGTCTCACCGTCTTCGGCCCAATGGCGCGTGCGACGTCTGCTCGTCAGTAACCATGCACCACAATTCAATATTCTATCGCTGAATAGAATATTGAATTGAGCCTCCGTCGATGTCAGCATCCTTGCCAAGCCGAATTGCGCTCGTTCGGGCCACGATCCGACGAATCTCAACAAGAACGGCCGCTCGATAGCCGTCGGGGGCATGAAGAGAGCAGCCCCTGTCTGTTCAGGAGCGCCCGGATCGATCCGCAGAGGGGACGTCGGTAATCCGCGTTCGTATCTCTTCGACAAGAGTCGGACGAATGCCGTCCTCACCAAGCACGGTCTTGAGGTAGTCAACGGCGCGGGCGACAACATTGGCTTCCGTGTGGGCGCGTATGATCTGATCGACACCGGGAACGAGAGTTGCGCAATCAAACTGTTTCATGGCTTTCTCCTCACTGTCTCAGGGCTTCGCTCGTCGAAATCCTCGCGCCGCCGTTGGCGCCGGCGGCGAGCAGCGAGGCCGCTTCGTCATCGACGGCGACAAAGACGTTTGTAAGCCCTCGCCTTCCGAGTTCCTCCAGAAGTCGTTCCGCGTCGGAGGAACAACGAAGACAACCAGCGACACGCATCCGGCTGGCGCCTCTTTCGAGCAGCCAAGTTCCGTCATCGTCAGCGGCGAGGCATGCATCGAAACGCTCCGGGACTGCTGGCGATTGAGACGGCTCGCCGACCTCGAATCTGATCCCGGCCTCCCGGAGCTTGCGGAAACCGCCGCCGTTCACCCGCGGATCGGGATCTTGCAGGCAGGCATGAACAGCGGAGACGCCTGCCGCGATGATCGCATCGGCACAGGGCGGCGTTGTGCCCCAGTGGCAACAGGGTTCCAGCGTCACATAAAGCGTGGCGCTACGAGCACGGTCGCCGGCATCGTCAAGGGCGACACGCTCGGCGTTGGGCCGACCGCCCGCCTGGGTCCGGCCGCGCCCGACGATCGCGCGATCGCGCACGATCACGCGTCCGAACGAAGGATTGGGCCAGACATGCCACCTGCATGGAACGGGCAAGGCGCGACGCGAGATTGGATCACTCGCATTGACTGAGCACCGCGCGTCCGCAATCTGACACCGCCATATTCAGATTCGCGTTCAATGTGCAATTCGCGAATGAAAGTGCCATACCTGATTTACTAGTGACAATTTGTCCTACTAATGACAATTAGTATTACTAATAGAGAATGCTGATAGATGGCATACATCCACGCTATGGATAAAGAGACATGCGGTTCAAAGGCCTTGATCTAAATCTCCTGGTCGTGCTCGACGCTTTGATGGCCAAGCGTAATCTCACGGCAGCGGCACGCAGCATTAATCTGAGCCAGCCGGCCATGAGCGCGTCGGTCGCCCGGTTGCGCGCCTATTTCCAAGATGAGCTGTTTGCGATGGTTGGCCGCGAATTTATCCCTACGCCGCGTGCCGAAGGGCTCGCGTCCGCGGTGCGCGAGGCTCTGCTGCACATTCG
>NZ_JAPCZO010000054.1:0-13231 GCF_025941625.1 Rhizobium acaciae | reverse complement strand
GCAGCCGGTCCGCCATCTCCTGCCGCCGGGCGAGATCCGTCGGCGCGAAGAAGAGCTCCCTGCCCTTCCTGGCCAATGCTGCCTTTTCGGGACCCAGATGTTTCTGCGCGATGCCGTCGAGGCCCTGCTCGGCGTAGGAGCGACCATCAAGCCGGATATCATGGCCGGCAAGCGCCAGATGCCGGTTGGCCGTCTCCGCCCAGGCGATCTTCCACACCTTCATGGTTTCCTTGTCGCCCGCCCAGAGCTTGTAGACGATCTTGCCGTTCGGACGATCCGGTGTGACGACCCGCAGCGGCTTGCCGTCCTCGCCGGTCACCGCAACCTTCTTCGGCCCGAAGCCCTCCTGCGTCATCGGCCTGAGCGTGGTCACAAGATGGATATGCGGATTGCCGTCTTTGTCGTGATAGACCCAATCCGCGACCATTCCCTTCGACGTGAGATTGTCGCGCACGAACTCCCGCACCAACGCGATGTTCTCGCCCCGCGTCAGCTCTTCCGGAACTGCTATGATCAGCTCGCGCGCCAGCTGCGCGTCTGCCCGTTTCTCGAAAGCATCGACCGCATTCCAGAGCGCCTCGCTGGCGCCCGCGACCGAACGCCCTTCGATCGCTGACCGCAGCCAGGCCGGCAGCTGGTCCGGCAGAGACAGTTCCTCATGAACCAGCTCGGAAGCTCCACCCCGATAGCTGAACGACGTGCCGGCCTGTTCGTCCATCATCCGGGCGCGGTGGCGATAGGCGGCGGCCGAGACGATGCTGCGTCCCGCTCCCCTGCTGATCACCTGCGCTCTGACGAACATGATCGCCACGACTGTCTCCACATCTTCCGAGCACGTCGCGACAGCGACGTATATTGCGCCCTCAAACCGATCGGACCGGAGGGCCGATACCGCTTTTCCGAAAGACCGACGTCGGCCGAAATTCCGGCTGCCACATTTTCGGGTTGGTGCAAATTAGCCTATTTAACTATTTTGTTCTAGATAGTATAATTGGCGCATTGAGGTTGATTTCAGGAAAGGGAACCAACAGTGGCCGTCAAATCATCGATTTCCGATCTCGATGCCCAGATCGAGAAGCTCAGAGAGCGCAGGAGAAGTTTGATCGTTAAATCCGCCGAGCGGTTTGCCCGCGCTGCGACGAAGTCGGGGCTGGCGGAAATGGAGATCGCCGACGAGGAGGTCGAGCGGATCTTCGAAGAGATGGCCGCTCGATTTCGCAAAGAGGAAAAGAAGGGGGCAAGTGCTGCATCTCCTCAAACGCGTCGACCAGCGGTTGGTGGCGCTGGATCGACGTCGGAGGTTTCACATGACGACTGACCGCAAGAAGGAAGCACGCGAGAAATTCCTGCTCGGCGGCATCGTCGTGAAGGCTGGTCTGTCGACGGCCGACCGGGCTTTTCTGTTCGGTGGCCTCATCGAATTGGCGAGGGTGATAGCGGGATCGGCCGAACATAGGCGGTTGCGCGATATCGGCGAGGAGGCGTTCAATGCCCCTTCGCTCGATCCTGTCTTGCCGCGCGTCGAGGAGAACGCCGGATGGCGCTGAAGGGTCGATTGCATCCAAGCTTGCTGCTGGTCTTCGTGCCGATCGCCGTGACAGCGATCGCGGTCTACATCACCGGCTGGCGATGGACGGCACTGGCCCACGGCCTATCCGGCAAGACCGAATATTGGTTCCTGCGAGCGGCACCCGTGCCGGCGCTCCTGTTCGGGCCACTCACCGGACTTCTGACCGTCTGGGCGTTGCCGCTGCATCGCCGGCGGCCGATCGCCATTGCCAGCCTGTTATGCCTTCTCGTCGTCGCCGGATTTTATGCGTTGCGCGAATATGGCCGCCTCGTCCCGTCGGTGGAGCGCGGCATCGTCACATGGAACCAGGCGCTTTCCTATCTGGATTTCATTGCCGTCATCGGCGCCCTGGCGGGCTTCATGACTGTGGCGGCGGCCGCCCGCATCTCCGTCGTCGTGCCCGAGGCAGTCAAACGGGCAAGGGGCGGAACCTTTGGCGATGCCGATTGGCTTTCGATGTCAGCGGCAGCAAAGCTCTTTCCGCCCGACGGCGAGATCGTCGTCGGCGAGCGTTACCGCGTCGACAAGGAAACCGTCCACCAAGTGCCCTTCGATCCGAAGGATCGCAGCACGTGGGGACAGGGTGGCCAGGCGCCACTCCTCACCTACAGCCAAGATTTCGATTCTACCCATATGCTCTTCTTTGCCGGATCGGGTGGATACAAGACGACCAGCAACGTCCTACCGACCGCACTGCGTTATGCCGGCCCTTTGATCTGCCTCGATCCTTCCACCGAGGTCGCGCCGATGGTGGTCGAGCATCGCACCCGTGCTCTCAAGCGCGAGGTCATGGTGCTCGATCCGGCCAACCCGATCATGGGCTTCAATGTCCTCGACGGCATAGAGCATTCGAAGCGAAAAGAGGAGGATATCGTCGGCATCGCCCACATGCTTCTATCCGAAAGCCTGCGTTTTGAATCCTCGACAGGTTCCTATTTCCAGAACCAGGCGCACAATCTCCTGACCGGACTGCTTGCCCATGTCATGTTGTCGCCGGAATATGCCGGCCGGCGGAACCTTCGCAGCCTGCGCCAGATCGTTTCCGAGCCGGAACCCTCCGTGCTCGCCATGCTGCGCGACATTCAGGAACACTCGGAATCTGCCTTCATCCGCGAAACGCTCGGCGTCTTCACCAACATGACCGAACAGACCTTCTCGGGTGTCTATTCGACGGCGTCGAAGGATACGCAATGGCTCTCATTGGATAGTTACGCCGCGCTCGTCTGCGGCAATGCCTTCAGGTCGAGCGATATCGTCACTGGCGGGACGGACGTATTCCTCAATATCCCGGCGTCGATCCTGCGCTCCTATCCGGGCATCGGGCGCGTCATCATCGGCTCTCTGATCAACGCCATGGTCCAGGCCGATGGCGGCTTCAGCCGCCGAGCGCTCTTCATGCTCGATGAGGTTGATCTGCTCGGCTATATGCGCGTGCTGGAAGAGGCGCGCGATCGCGGTCGCAAGTACGGCATCAGCATGATGCTGCTCTACCAATCGGTCGGACAGCTGGAGCGGCACTTCGGCAAGGATGGCGCGACGTCATGGATCGATGGCTGCGCCTTTGCCTCCTACGCTGCGATCAAGGCGCTCGATACGGCGCGAAATGTTTCTGCCCAATGCGGGGAAATGACCGTCGAGGTTCAAGGGCGGTCGCGCAATATCGGCTGGGACACAAAAGGCGGTGGTACGCGTAAATCCGAGAGCGTCAATTTCCAGCGCCGGCCGCTGATCATGCCGCACGAGATCACCCAGTCGATGCGCAAGGACGAGCAGATCATCATCGTCCAGGGCCATAGCCCGATCCGTTGCGGCCGGGCGATCTATTTCCGGCGGAAGGATATGGACTCGCAAGCAAAGGCCAATCGCTTCGTGCGGAGTTGACTTTCCGAGACGCTCGGGAGCGCCGCCGGAGTTGCCTTGGGCGGACGTCTGCGATAAGCGCCTTTGTACGCCGCTCCCGCACGGAAGGCGATTTCTGAGGAACCGAGACGAGCATGGCCGCTGAAAACGACGCATACATCTATGACGAAGCGACAGGCGAATGGCGTCCGGCTTCGGAGATGGCAGCATCCGCCAGTGGCGGTGAGAGCGTCGTTCGAGACGCAAGCGGCAATGTACTTGCCGATGGTGACTCCGTCACCGTCATCAAGGATTTGAAGGTCAAGGGAGCCGGCCAGACGCTGAAACAGGGCACCGTCATCAGGTCGATCCGCCTCACCGATAATCCCGAGGAGTTCGATTGCCGCCATGATGGAATCAAGGGCCTCGTTCTACGCACCGAGTTCGTGCGCAAACGCTAATTCGAGTTCTCAGGGCCTGCTCAGCGGAATCGGCTGACCTCCGTGGCCGACTTGCGGCGACGGATGAATTCGCGCAGCAGCGGCAGGAAGAAGGCCTTGCTGAAGCGGCCGGTTGGCGGCTCAGGCTCAAGATAGAATGAATTTCCGACGATGTCGGTGTTGAACTCATCGAAAATGATCCAAAGCCTGCGATCGGCATCGAGGCCAGCCCGGCGCTTTTCGATAGCCGGCACTTCCACGGCAAACCGCGACACCTCCGGCTGCTTGGTGGTGATGGGAAAGAAGAGAACCAGATCACCGTCCGGCCGCACCATTCTCACGCCGACGGCCACCGGCCGCTCCTTGCCTCCTTCCGTCTCTCCACGCCCAGCCTCTCTCGCCCATAGGTAAGGATAGCGTATGACGCTTGCGGTCTGGATCAGCTCGTAGTTCATCAGTGGCCTGCCTCGTCCTCGCCGGCATAGGCCTCGACGGCGTTTTCGAACTCGGCAAACAGTTCATCGGGCATCGTTTCGAGGGTCCCGACGGTGCGCCGATCCGACTGCTTCATCAGCCGTTGGTAGTCTTCGATATTGAGGAGGACCAATCGGGGTTTATTCCGCTGGGTGATGGTCACTGGATGGCGCAGGGCCTCGGCGATGATGTCGCCAGACTTACGGGAGAGGTCGCTGGTTGAATAGGAACCGCTTGACTTGGACATATGGGTTTCCTTTTTGCTGTATTTGTTGCAATATACAGCATTTCCAACAATGTTGTAAACTTACTGGTTTGAGGCGTTTGCGGCCTTGCCGGAAAGGAATTACGGCGTCCCGCCATTGCCGCTCAGCTCACAACGGCTGCGGCGATCGCCAATTGAGAGGCGGCCGGCGTCCGCCGCCTCTTAGCATCTGAAGCGCCTTTTACCACGAGGATCAAATGGCGCGCACCGCATGAACGGGGATGCCAGTTTCCAGCTTGATATCCTCAATAATCGATGCCAGTGAACCGAATTCTTCGTCGGTCAACCCAACCAATGTCGGAAACCGGACCTCGACCCCACCCTCATCGGCCGTCAAAGCGTTGATCCAGCTGCCGCCGCTGATGCGGTATTCGTGGGTGCCGACGTCGATTTCGAGATCGTCCAGCAAATTGATGGTGAAGCGCCCGAAAATCTCGTTCTCGCCCTGCAGCTGATATTCGGCGAATTCATCCTCTCCGGTGAGAACACTTTGTTGCAATGCCATCATCATCTGGATCCGAGCGATTGCCGCGTCGAGCCCTTCAATCAGGCGATTATGAAGCTCGAGCGAGAAACCGCTATCGCAGCCGAGGCGATTTGCGAGGACGACGAGCCGAAAACCGGCAAGCTTGGCGTAGAGCGTGAGGTTCTGATCGGTTGTCATAATGTGATCTCCTTCATCTTTGACGGAGATCGGCCACTCCGTGGCAAAGAGGGGTCAAGGACCGCGGAACGCGGCTTGCAAGCGGGGGAACCGATTTTGTCGCTTGCGGCAAAATTGGGGGAGACCGCGCCGTCCTTGACGCCGGATTTGCTGGAGTAGAATAGGACGTCAGAGAGAGAAGAGACCCGCGGCCCCAAGGGGGGCGCGACCGTTTCCGGCGTCAGCCGGCAGGGAGTGTCGAGGGAAAACCTGACAGGCAGACGGGCCGGTCGATCCGGCCTGGCTGCCTCGGTGCTCAGTGAGGAAGGAGCTGCCTCACGGCAACTCCTCTCCAGTGTGTTTTGCAAGTTCGGCGCGTGCTGCTTCCAGCTCCGCCTCGATGCGGAGACGCTCCTCCGCGGTCGGCGCTTCTCGGGCTTCAAGACGCAGTTCCTCGATGGTGCATTCGATGTTGAAGGCGTTTTCGTTCGTCATCATCATCTCCTTGTTGACGTGAAAGATAACGCCGGTGGTCGTGAGGATCGGGTCGGGTCAAGGTTCGCGTCAGCGACCGGCGGAGCCGGCGCGCGGAGGTGCCGATTTTGTCGGAGCGGAGGGAACCGCAGCGGAGGCAAAATTGGAGGGGCCGCGCGACCTTGAGGCGGCACGGTCCTCGCGGCAGACTTGGCGATCTGAGCAGATAATCCACGTTTCGTTTGGCACCAGAAAACAGGCGGCGGGCAAAGCCGGCCGCCTCAGGTGTTTCATCGCGGAAGCCGGCCCCGATCGCTCGAGGCCGGCTGCTCGTCGTTCAGTTCGGGTTGTTCCAGAGGATAACCTTGCGGTTCGGCTCGCCGCCGGGAGCTTGTGCGAGGTTGCCGAAGATCACGCCGATCTCCGGAGCCTCCAGCTTGACGGACAGGTATTCCTCTCCGGTCAGGCGGGCGATGCGGTTCCAGCCCGCGCCGATCTCGAAGCCGGTCTTACGGTGGATGATGCGGTAGTCGGGAGCTTCCTCGCTCGACTTGCTGGCGTTCGGTACGATGGCGATCGGGGCGTTGACCCGGATGGTGGCGAAGATGCCTTCAAGGCTGCCGTCGGTCTTCTGCGTCAGGGTTGCGATCGTGGTGGCCATGGTATTGTCTCCTTCGGTTGCTCGGGACCATTCCCGATGGCGCCCGAAGAAGGGGCCGAACCGCAGGCGTCACCGGAGCGCAGCGCAGGGGAACCCCTTGCGGGTTGACGATGATGGCGGCCGGTCCCTTAGAAAGGCGACATGGAAAACGGGAATGGCCCCGGATTGCGACCGAAGGACGGGACAAACCACTATGGCCGCCCGGTCCGGCGCTGCGTGAGAGTGTATAGGCCCTCCGAATGCCTCGCCGCCATTCTACGCAAAGCCTTCGCTCGCTCTCAACCACCGCAAGCGAGATGCGCCCGCCCGCCGTCCCATCATACGTTGTCGCTCGGCGGGATCGACGCGGTGATCGCGTTGGCGCCTGCAGGCCGCGGGGCAACGCCGGGGAAGCTGCTCGCTCGGGGGATAGAACGCATGATCCTTCGCGGACCTCTCCGGCGCCGGCTGACGGATCCGACAGTATTCCGCCGGACACCCAACCGTCGGCACCCCGGGCCACCCTGAGCGATTGGGACCGGCTTGGTCGGGGTGTTCTTCACCGGCCCATAACGCGCCAACGCATCACAAAACGGAATCCATCGGCTGCGAAGGATTCAAAACTCTCGTTGGACAAGGTCGGTCCCGGCGGAAATGATTCCCTTCATGAGCCGCATGTCGTTCCACCTCTACTGCCAGCGCATCGATGCCAGCCGCAACATGGCGCGCTATTACATGCTCGCGATCCAGCCGACCTTGTTCGGCGAAACCGCGGTCGTGCGAAGCTGGGGACGGATCGGCAGACGTGGGCGCGAGAGGACCGACGTGTTCAGGACCGAACGGGAAGCCATGGCGCATTTTCTCGATCTTGCACGCCGGAAACGTCGGAAGGGCTATAGGCCGGACCGAGGCTGCGATGCCATCGGAGATCCGATCTGATCGCGCGATGCATATCCGCGCGTTCGCGTCTTAGAACACGGTGATTTCCCAAAGGGAAACGACGCTTACGAGCACATTGTTTTTCAGGATCGGCAATGAGGCTGCGCATATGACTGCCCAGCCTATCGTCGTCATTCAGCCACCATAACAACGCATGCGTATCGAGCAGAAGCCTCACGTCCCGTCTTCCATCGCCTTCAGGACGTCTGCGGGCAAGCTGTCAAAATCGTCGGGAACTCTGATCTTTCCGCGCCAAGCGCCTGGCTTACGCACGGCCATGTCAACTGACGGAGGGCCGATTTCGGCAACGACCTTGTGATGGGACATCAGAACGAACCTCTGTCCGTCCTGAACCTGCTTCAGGAAGGATGTCAGATTGCCACGAAACTCCCGCACGCCCACACGGCGGGGAGACGATGCGTTCGGCCGAGGTTCAGACATTGAAAGGCCCCATGTTCCCCAGAATTGTGTACACAAATTCGTCGAAATGCAAGTTCCCTGTTTTTCTCCGCGATAAAGCGCGATCTCATTACCATCCGGCTTTTCCCCGCATGGAGGAAATGGCGCTCACGCGCCATCCTCCGCGGCCTGCCAGACAGGTATGCCGAGACGGCGGGCCTTGTCGGCGAGATTGCCTGTGATGCCGGAGCCGGGAAACACGATGACGCCGGTCGGCATGACCGAGAGCATCTCGTCATTGCGGCGGAAGGGAGCGGCCTTGGCGTGCTTCGTCCAGTTCGGTTTGAAGGTGATCTGCGTCACCTTGCGGGCTTCGGCCCAGCAGGCGGCGATTCGCTCGGCGCCCTTCGGTGAGCCGCCGTGGAGCAGGACCATACCCGGATGTTTGCATGGGCTTGATCGAGCTTGCCCCAGATGCGTTCGTGATCGTTGTAATCCATGCCGCCGGAGAAGGCGATCTTAGTTCCAGCCGGAATCAGCACCTCGGTCTCGGCACGGCGACGAGCGGAAAGGAAGTCTCGGGAGTCGATCATCGCCGCCGTCATATTGGCGTGGCTGACCTTGGAGCCGGTGCGCGGGCGCCATGCCGATCCGGCCTCAGCCTCGAAGAGGTCGGCCGCATAGTCGCGCATGAACTCGAAGGCGTTGCGGCGTTCGAGAAACGTGATGCCTTCGGCGATCAGGCGCTCGAGCTCGACGCTCTTGACCTCCGAGCCGTCCTGCTCCTGCTGTCCGGTACGTTGCGCGTCCTCGTTGCGCTGAAGTTCACGCTGGATGCGCTCGCCGGCGCGGTGGAAGAGATTGACCGTCGACCAGAGCAGATCTTCGAGATCGGGTTCCAACCGCGTGTCGCCGAGCATCTCGAACATGGCGCCGAAGATCGCGGTCAGCGCCGACTGGACGACCGGCTCTTCCGGTAGCGGCCGCGGATCGGGCTCGTCCTGAAAGGGGCGATGGCCGTAGATCTGCATTTCGTAGATGAAGCGGTCGGTCGGGGAAGAGGCATGGTGGGGCTCGAAGCCGTCGTCGATGGGAAGGGTCTGGTTCATGATGGTCTCCGTCGGTTTTGGCCGCGCCTCTCGCGGCCTGACGGCGAACCTGTTCACGCGGAGACCGGCCGGAACCGCGGCGCGAAGTGCCGCGGCCCAGCGTGAGCGCCGGGCGGCGGAAGGAAGGTTTCTTGACCCGCGAGGAGCGCCGGCAAAGCCGGCGCGGGGAAGAAACCTGACAGACCCGCTGAAGGCCAGGCCGCCGCGTGGTAAGGGTCGCCTCTCCGCAGGCACGCGGGCGCGCACCCAAGGAAGGGCCTCATGGAACGACTTGCCAGTTCCGATGACCGACACCAATGCCCGCTGTTTCAGTCAGCTTCATGTCGGCAGAAAGACCATTGTATCTTCCGGAACGAGCTGGGCCCGCAGGTTCGCCGTCAACTGGTCCGGGCCGAGCCAGCGCAGATCCTCGTTGAAGTCGCCGAGTTCAGGGGCAAGCACCAGCGGCAGGATCCCAACCGCCTGCGCACGTCGGCTCAACCTCTCGATCCCCTGCCGACCGGCGGCATCGGCGTCGCCGGCGATGTAGAGGCGCAGGCACGCCGCCGGCGGAGAGAAGGCCGCGAGGTGGTTGGCCGTGAGCGCCGCGACCATCGGCATCGTGGGCATCACATGGGATAGCGACAGGATCGACTCCAGGCCTTCGCCCGCGACCATGACAGGGACGAGCTCGTGGAGCGGAAACCCAAAGCGCACCGCGTTGCCGAGGAGACCGCCGAGCGCACGGCGGGGATCCTCGACTTTCGCCTTGCCGTCGCCGTTTGGATCGAGCCATGTGCGATGCACGCCGGTGATAGTGCCGGAAGGATCGGTCACGGCAGCGACAAGCGCCGGATAGCTGGCCGTCCGACCGGTCACGAGATCCCGATAGTAGCAGGACGGATGGAAGCGCAGGGTGGGATGGAGGGACGCCCTCAGGATGGCGCGCTGGCGCAGATAGCTGTCGCCAAGCGTTCCCGCCAGCGGTTGCGTCATGCCGAACAGGCGTCTCGCACGCTCCGCAGCCGGTCTGTCGACCGGCGGATGGTCGGGGGTGCCGCCCCTGCGGGACGACGCCCGTTCGGGTTTGGGAAGACTGAGGAAATGGCGAGCCTCGTCGGCGACGTCGCGGAAGTCGACCAGCCCGCAGGTCTCCCGCACGAGATCGAGCAGGTCGCCATACTGGCCGTTAGCAGCATCCGTCCATTTTCCCGCGCGGGAACCGGAGAGATGCACATAGAGCGACCGACCCTTGTTGTTGGCGACATCACCGACGATCCAGTAATTGCCGGCCCGGCGACCAGCGGAAAGATAGTGGCGACAGACTGCCTCGGCATCGCGCGCGAGATGGTCCGCCAGCTCGGAAGCGGATAGCATCACAGAAAATCCTATAAAGAGTGAGGACGAACCGGCCTGCCCAGGCGCTCTCCAAGCTCCGCCAGGCCAACCCTTGCCGACCGCTCTCTCGCTCTTCCGCCAAGCTTACGGCCGCTTCCTCTTCCAATCGACAGCTCCCCGAATGCCAATTAACATGTTGATAAGTTTCAATTTTCAGGAGGCAGAAACGGAAGCGTATTCGCCTCGCCAGCTCGCCCGCTTCGTAACCTTTGTGGCGGAAGTAGCCGGGAGGGCATCTGCATGAGCCAGGTCGTTCAACAGCTGCGCTGTGAAGCCTACATCGAGCGATTGATCGCGCTCTTGGATCTCCTGGGAGATACAGACCTGGAAGACAATGGCGACTGTGAACCGTCGCTTTGCAGCACATCAATATGTGTGGGCGATCGGTGCATCGAGGACCTTGGGCTCGATGACTGCGAAGGAAAGTGGCGATGAAGAGCCGACCATGGCCTGGTCAAATCCTGACGGTTTGAGGATTCACATTTCCGGAGAGGCCAAGCAGATCACAAGCTTCGACTTTGATGACGGTCCGCTTAGATTTGATGGATCCGGTAACACCATCGCACGCATGGTGCTCCGACAGAATACTTACAACCTATGATCAATTGGGCGGTTCGCCGGCCGCGAACGATCCGGTGGCGAGGAGTAAGGGCGGACTCCTGAAAGAAGAGTTTGAAAAGGGTGCTCCGGATCAGGGGCAGACACCCTTTTCATGCTGAGTTTTGCATTCTCAGCGGAACGAAAATTAGCAGAGAGATTGCTGTCTTCAATCGGACCGAAGTCCGACCCCCCGCAATAATTCGTGGATGCAGCCGCGGGAAATCCTCGAAGAGACAAAATTCTAGAAGGCCCCAAAGTAAAATTTGGGGGCGGCTCTCCAGAGTTGCCTCCGTCGTCGCGGTATTGACGACTCGTTCCTTTCCGTTCAGCTTCTCGTTGGCGGCACTGAGCGGAACGAATGTCTGAAGACCAGCCGTATATTGTCTTGGAGTCGCAAACGATCAACGAGAACTGGATCGGCGCAATGCCGAGTTAGATCTGCAATTGGCCCTGGAAACGATTGGCTGCCAAACTCGTTCGCATTGTCACAGGCGCCGGCCCCAGCCTATTATACTAATTAATTTACGCTAGTATTATCTCGCGAGTTTGTGCTACGTCCTATACGGCTTGACCAGCCTTCGGTGACCGAAGCGAGGGACGATGTGCGACGATTTTTGATCGGCAAAGAGCCGTTGGACGAAACCGCTCCAGAGTTTCAATCGCAGCTCGAACGTGCTTATGAACAGAAGCTCAGGCCACTTTGTAGGTGCAAGGAACCGCCGGTTCCGATGTACATCGCTCGGGTCGACGGTCAATTTCTGGTCAAGCGAATGCCGCTTTCCGGGCGCGATCATGAGGTGGCCTGCCCGTCCTACGAGCCGCCCTACGAGTTGTCGGGCCTCGGCCCTCTCATTGGAAACGCCATTCAGATCGATGCGACCACGGGCTCGGCAGTCTTGAAACTCGATTTCTCGCTATCGAAACGGGGCAATCGAACGGTGGCGGCATCATCGACGGAAGCCTCAGAGAGCGTCCGCAACGAACCGAAGAAACTGTCGCTGAAGGCGATGCTTCATTATTTGTGGGATGTCGGGGAACTGACGGAATGGACGTCGTTATGGGCGGGAAAGCGCGGATGGGGTCGGGTTCGCAGCGGCCTGATCAATGCCGCGCGGCAGATGACGGTCCACGGCGACCCACTCTGCGACATCCTGTTCGTGCCGGAGGTGTTTCATCAGCAAGACCGGGAGAAAATAGCCGCTCGCCGGGCTACAGCACTCGCCGGCGCCCAGGCAGCCGCGTCAGGGCCGCGGCGGCTGATGATCGCCGTGGCTGAAGTCAAGGAGTTCGCTCCCACGCGAGACGGGCAGAAGATTATCGCCCGCCACCTGCCCTTCCCCTTTGTGATCGAGCAAGGGACGTGGAAGCGATTGAGCGCCAGATATGAGACGGAACTCGAGTTGTGGCGGTCGAGCGATGAACTCCATTTGATCCTGATTGCGACATTTGGAATTTCCAGCGCGGGGATCGCCGCGGTCGAGGAAATCGCGATGATGGTCGTCAACGAGAACTGGGTTCCGTTCGAAACCGTTGATGAGCAGCGTCTCCTGGAGAGGCTGTCAGGTTTGAGACGCAAGAGCGTCAAAGGCTTGCGTTTCAATCTGTCGCGAGAGCAGCCGATCGTATCCGTGACACTCCCTGAACAACGACCTGCACCGGTCGCCATGTTTATCGTGCCGGCAAGCTCCAATGGCGAGTACGAGGCTGCGCTGGCGGAGATGATCGAGGGCCGCCCGGAGATGACGCCCTGGATATGGCGTGTCTCCGAAGGCGATATGCCTGCCCTGCCCTGACGGAGCCGGTGCACCCGCAACGGGTCGCACAGAAGGCTTTGATAAAACCCTACAGGTCATAACGACCATGACAGCCGTTCGCTCGGCAACCGCTGTCGAAGCCACGGTTAATGATCAGATGCCAGTCGCTGCCCTTATGGTAGGCCGCGCCGTGTGTGCCGGCCATGAGCATGGTGCCGTCGGCAGCGCTGGGGTGGCCCGCGTAGACGGCGATCTTTGAAGGCAGCTCGGGCTTCACGAGGTGGTCGGGCTCGATCTGCCAAAGGGCATGATCGCGGGTCGCCCAGATCTTGCCCGCATGTCAGACGAGGTTTTGGAACGGCAGGGTCATGTCACCGCGATGGATGAGCGTCCATTGCTGTCCGCGACCACGGAACAGGGCCACCGACTGCGCACCGATGTAGACCAATCGTGCTGCGACGCCACGCCTGCCACGACAACGGTACTCCTCAAACAATGAGCATACTAGGCGAGGGCGCTCCTGCGGCCGGCGCCCGTTCGCGCACGGCTTGACCGGTTAAAAGGGCAGCCGCAGGAGGTTTAGCAAAGTGCCGCCTGAACAGGCGGAAACCGGGACCGACTGCCCCCGGCAAGCTGTTCAGCTTGGGGCACCACCCGGTGCCCCTCACCTCACCTGCCCGGCCGTGCCAGCGACCGGGCGACATCGAC
>NZ_JAPCZO010000053.1:0-14914 GCF_025941625.1 Rhizobium acaciae | reverse complement strand
GCATTCAGCGACAAACCAATAATGGAGGGAATGGCGAGCCGCATGATGAGGCGGGAAACCTTGCCGTCCAACAAACTGGTATGCCTTGCCGGTGAAGCCATGCGCTCGCCTTCGCCCTTCATCGGTGGCTCCGACGGCCTCATCCGTTATTGCCCGTTTGATCAAATTCTCGAAATGCATCGACAGTCTGTAGGAGTTCATCGCGCAAGATTGTGCAGAGGTTGCGGGTCGTTTCGTAACCAACTTGTCGTGGATCGTATCTCACTTCGATGTGGAGTTCGCCCGATTGGTACCCGACGCGAAACCAGAAGAGATAATTCATAACGGACTGATCCATATCTTCGCCGATCCACAATGGGTGTGGATCTCTGGACAGCAAGCGGCGCGGATAATGACGTTGGAGTCTCGCTCGATAGTTCACTCCGATGCGGGGTAACGGCAGGCGATCGATCCGCTCCCGCACGGCGGGATGCCGATTCAAGAACTTCAAAGCTCGAAAACCTATGCCCTGGCGCGGCAACGAGGTGCGCTGCTGATATATAGAGCGGGCGCGGTCTGGACGAGACTCCGTTCCGGTAACGTATAACGGAAGCGGCACCAGTTCACCGATATAGCCGATGATTTGAGACGGGTCGATGTCGTCGAATAGACATCCCCTGGTCGAAGTGAGGCTGTCAATCCAGAGTGAGTAATTTCCGAAAGCGCGGCCAAATGCCCCCGAAATAGCCGCAAGCAATAGATCAAAATCCTCGCATTGCGCAGACGCCGCCGCAACCTTGAGAAGTTTCCCCGTTGTCTCCTCGCTGATCCTTATATGATACGTGGCCTGGTCTTTCCAAAGCGGCCTGCAGAATTCTTCATCGATATGTTTCTCGGAGCCTGCATAGTGGAGCCACCTCGCAGTTTGAGCTGAAAACCCCGCCGCATTCGTCCCAGAATCGCTCACACCTATGTCAAACAGGTCGTACCGTAGGCCCTCCCAATGCTCGAGCTCGGTTACCGCTTCGCCATTCGCGTAATTACCCAGTCGCTGCAGCCATCGAGACAGGGTCGTCGTATCCGGATCTGCAGCAGTCCGACCAGCGGCAAACGAATCATAAGCTGCCTCGAGTGCATTCAGGAACAGTCTGTATCCAACCCCGTCTGCTACAAAGTGGTGCAGCAGAACAAGCAAATAGTAATCGCCACTCTCCGATGTCCGGAAGGCTGAGACTCTGATAAGAGGTGTCCGACCGTCAAATCGAAATATGCGCTGACGCTCCGCGCAGGCTTGCTCAATGGCCGTGAGTTGTTGCGCTGTGGCCATACCGACAAGGTTAATTTCTTCTACGATGGGATCTGGTATCGATCCGATTACCTGAGATAAGCCGCTCTCTGTTTCAGCGATTCGGAGCCTCAGTGCTTCCTCCCGGCCAATAACATGCGCAAGTGCACGTTCAAGAATGAAGACATTCAAGATGCCGGCGGGCATGAAGAAGAGATCAACAATATTGTAGTGCTCGCCGATTCCGACACAACTATTCCAATGTGAGATCGCAGGGGTTACTGGCATCGGTCCATCGGAAGCCGCTAAAGCAGATGTCGCGGCCGACGTTTGGTACGTTGCAAGTTCCCGGATGGTTGGTGTCTGATGCAGTTGGTTGACCGTTAAGCTCAGTCCCGCTTTACGCGCCAGTGTCACGCACCGCACACTCAGAAGCGAATTTCCACCGATATCAAAGAAGCTATCATCGATACCAATAGATTTGGCGCCCAACAGTTCTTGCCAGATACCGGCGAGGAGTCGCTCCCTCTCGGTCCGTGGCTCAGCGGGCTCGGTCTTTTGCATGGCGCGGGATGAGACGAAAGGGAGACGAGCCCGATCTATCTTCCCGTTCGCTGTGAGCGGCATAAGTCGCACCATCTGAACATCCGATGGGATCATGTAAGATGGGAGTGTCTGCCGCAGATGGCTCACAATGTCTCCTGAGGTCAGGCTGTCGTCATCTGGCGCCACGAGCGCAACCAGTCGCCGATCATCATCCTTGCCCTCTACAAAGACGGCGGCCTGTGCGATGGCAGGATGAGATCCGAGCGCCGTCTCGATTTCCTCGAGCTCAATTCGGAAACCCCGAAGCTGAATTTGGTTATCCGCTCGACCACAAATCTCCAGAAGACCTTTGGCTGAAATGCGGGCGATATCACCACTCCGATAAAGGACGCTGTATTGACCTTCATCGTATGGATTTGGAACGAAACAGTGCTTTGTTCGCTCTGGATCCTTCCAATATCCCGCGCTCACGCAGCGTCCTGCCACACAGAGTTCACCTGCGACTCCGACGGGAACCCGTTTCAACTGTGCGTCAAGGACGTACATTCTCACATTATCGATCGGGCGCCCAACGGGCACAGCTGAAGAGCCATCGTCGGCGTCCGTTGTTCCGTAAACCGCTGCATTAGACGCGCACTCCGTATTGCCATAAAAATTCCATAGCGGCACATCCGGAAAGCACTCTCGCCAACGAGAAGGAAGCGATGCCGGCATCGGTTCAGCGCTGCTTGTAACCAGGCGCAGGTTGGTCAATTTCTGCAGTCGCTTTTGAGCGGCAATTAAACCAGACAGAATAGGCGGCGAGGCAGACAACCACGTGACGTGATTCCGTGCCAACTCACTCAACAAGAGGTCGGGGTCGTGCAACTGCTCTTGCGTCAGAATGAGCGTGGGCACCCCCTTCAGGAGCCCTCCAAAATACTCCCATGCCGCAGCAACAAGTCCCGCTGACTTCTGTACGGCCATAACGTCGAAGCGATCAAAGGGGAAGCATCGCCACATCCAGTTCAGTCGATTGAGCATTGCGGATTCCGGTATGACAACGCCCTTCGCCTTACCCGTCGAGGATGAGGTATATATCAGGCTGGCTGCGCCCTTATCGGGCAATTCGATCGTTCGGTGCGTGACCCGGCCAGGAGCGTGTCCAGCCTGCAGGGTCGACAGGCTAACGCATGGCACACCAAAATGGACCTCTTTGTCCTCGCGAGCGCGAACAAGCAGGCTCGCGCCACTGTCCCTCACGATATGGCCGACCCGTTCCTCCGGGTAATCTGGCGATATAGGCACGACAGTTGCCTGCAAATCCCGGATGGCCAAAGTCGTGGCCGCTACATCAGGCGACCTGTCGACGAGCATGGCAACGATATCACCCGGCCCCACCCCGCACGTCCGCAGAACGGACTGGATCGCAGCCATGCGTTCGCGCAGATGGCCAAACGTGATTGCCCCGAACTCGCCGAAGTAAGCCACCCGATCGATGTTTGAAGCGCTCACCTGATCGAACGCTTCCACAAGTGAAGGCTCGTCCTCATATGACCGCTCATCACCCTTGAGCGAGTTTAGAATGGTGACTTCCGACGGGCTGAGGCTGCTCAGGGTGACAATCGGCTCGGCCGACCTCTCGACACAGGTAGCAAGAAGATGGCGAAGATTATCGGCCATGCGGGCGATCGCATCGCTCGAAAATACGTCTTCCGCGTAAGCCAGTTGCAACGCAATTGCATCGCCTTCGTCTTGCGCGTACAGTGTAAGGTCGAATTTCACATAACCTGTGTCGTATTCGCGAAAAGTCAGTTCCAAATCGCGCTTGGCAGGAGGTTCCGCGGGCTCGGAGTACATGTTGAACATGACTTGGAAGATCGGTGATCGACCGGGCTCGCGGTGGAATCGGGTATCTCTGACCATCCAGCTAAATGGATACGCCGAGTTCGCGATGGCATCGCTTGTGAGGTTATGCACGTGATTTACGTGAGCCGCGAAGGACTTATTGACGTCGATCGTGGTTCGAATTGGCAGCATGTTGAGGAAAAATCCTACGATCTCCTCGGTGCCGGGCTGGCTGCGCACCACATGCGGTATACCAACAATCACATCGTCTTGGCCGCTATACATCCGCAACAGCAGCTTGAAGCATGCCAATAGGATCGTGGAAGTCGTGCACCTGTGCCGGCGTGCAAAATCTCGCACTTGATCAGACACTTCGCCGCTAAGGAGAATCGCATGCGAGTTCCCACGGTAGGAGCTTACTTTCGACCGCAGTCGATTCCCGAGCGAAAGTACAGGAGGATTGTCGCCTAGCTGACGACGCCAATAGTGCCGCTGATCACTCAGCGACTTCGGTGTAAGATGTACACTTTCCCAGAGCGCATAGGTCGAGAGCGATGGGCGATCTGGTGGAGGGACGGCAGCGGGATTGGAGTATCTCGTCTGTAAATCTCTGAGCAGAACAGAGATTGACCATGCATCTATGATGATTTCGTGTGCGGTGATCAGCATGAGATGATCGTCGGCGCCAAGACGGATCAGGCGCGCACGAAACAAATGGCCCTGACTGAGATCAAAGGGATTGTTGAGCTCCTTCCGCCGCAGCTCCGCCAATAGCTCCTCGGCCTCCTCTTGAGGCAGGTGAGTGGCGTCCACCAACTCTATCTCGGATCTCTGCGGATCATCAAAAATCTGAACGGGCCCATCTTCGTCGATGAAACGTGCCGACAGCGCGTCATGCGCCTGAACAACATCGTTCCAAGCTTTATTGAAAGCGATTTGGTCGACAGCACCTCGGATACGCATACCACCTTGAATGATGTAATTTTTCGTGGTCGGATAGAGCTGCCAGAGAAACCAAAGATGTTCTTGCACTCGCGTCAGGGGCGCTCGTCTGAGCTTCCCACAGGGGGGAAGCACGTTCTTTGTCGTTTCGGATTGGTTTGATATCGATAATGCAAGCGACCTGATGGTCCCATTCAGAACGATCCTGAAATCCGCATTTGCTCCGAGCTGCCTCTGAATCCGAGCCAATATAAGTACCGCGCGGAGCGAGTCGCCCCCAAGATCCATGAATTGATCGTTGACACCGATGCCTTCGATCCGAAGAACGCTGGACCAAATATCTCGTAATGTGCTTTCAAGCTCCGTCTTTGGTTGCTCGAGCGGACTCTGCAGCTCCGGGCGAACGGTTGTCGGATCTGGCAGTAACGCGAGATCTACCTTCCCGTTTCGGGTGATCGGCATCCGGTCGACACGAATGAGTCGCTCCGGAAGCATGTAGGCAGGAAGTGTTTCGGCAGCAAAGCTCCGGAGTTCACCCTCTGAAAGTTCGGCAGGAGCCGACACATAGGCCAGTATTCGTCTTGGCCCAGTTTCTCGGCCGGTGTGGGTTATTTCCCGAGCCGTCAGCTTCACGCTCTCGTTTACCGGTGTGACAGCAACGGCGGCACTTACCAAAGGATGAGCGCAGAGGCGAGACTCGATTTCTCCAAGTTCGATCCGGTGCCCCCGGATCTTGATCTGACGATCTCGTCTACCAAGACACTCCAGCAGGCCATCTGCCCTGATGCGTCCGAGATCGCCGGTCTTGTAGAGCTGCCGATAAGATGGATGGTCCGAGAACGGGTTCGACAAAAAGACGTCTTTGGAACGCACGCCATCGTTGATGTATCCATCAGCGACACCGACCCCACTAACGCAGATCTCGCCAACTTCTCCCGTCTTGCACAGACGCGATCCATTGACGACATAAACCCTGAGATTGGCAATAGGCTTACCGATGGGCAAATAGGTTTCAGCTGTACTGGGCGGGAGAGATATAAAATGGTGTGTAACCCCATCCGCACATTCGGTCGGTCCGTAGTGATTGAGAATTGGGACTCGAGGAAAGAGTGTCAGCCACCCGTGCGCCAAGGCTGGCGTCAGCGGCTCGCCCACCGTGGAGACCATGCGCAACGCACGAAGAAACCGCTCCGTGACTGAGAGTGACTGGAGATACTCAACGAAGACGGCTAGCACCGATGGAACGAATTGGGCAATCGTGACGCGATTAGCCTGCAGTGCCCGAAGAAGGGCCGTCGGAGATCTCACTGTCGAATCATCTATGATCGCGACGCAACTGCCGACACATAGCCCTGCCAAAAGCTGCCACAGCGAGATGTCAAAGCTATGCGAGGCAGTTTGTGCGACACAGTCCTTCTCACTTAGCTCGAGCGCATCCATCTTGGCCCTCAAGTGGTTGTTTAGTCCTGCGCGCTTGACCATCACCCCCTTGGGTCTCCCCGTCGAACCGGACGTAAACAGAATGTAGGCGAGATGGCCCTCAGCCAAAGCTGGCATTCCAGGAGAGGCAGGGCCACCGTGTAGCGCCGTCTGCACCGTCAAGAATTGTCGGCGGCCTTTGCTGTTTTCCTGAAAGAGGCCAAGCTCTTCCGGTCTTTCCGGCCCGATAATCAGAGTGCATCCACTCTGCTCGATCATGAAAGAAATGCGGGAGGTCGGCAAAGATGGATCGAGCGGCAAATATGTCGAGCCGCTTTTGAGAATTGCGATTACCGTGGCTGCCCAATGGGGGTTTCGGTCACCGAAATACCCCACGATTCTACCCTCTGCGCTGTGCTCTCGTAAGGTGCTTGCAATTTTATCCGACAGCAGTCGCAACTCACCATATGTGAGTTCTTCCGCGCCATGCTTAATCGCTATCCTGTCTGGGAACGACGCCGCAATTTCATCGATAGACGCAACGACATCGATGAGCTGACTTATGACAGATTCGGACTTGGCAGTGCCGACTTCGTTGAGCATTAGTCGTCCTTGGGGGCGAGGCAATCAATAGGCTGGTTCGTAGTCCCTGCGAGAGAGCTTCAAAAGTCATGCCAACTACGCAAACAGGCGCTAAAGCCAAAATTTGCCCGTGAATCATCAATGGCTTAAATGAAAGTTAGCCAAGAGATCAGATCGAAAAGCGCCGTGTTGCAGACTCGACAAAGCCACAGCAGGGCGGCTACTCGTGTTTTGCCGGGAACAGCGGACAGGGATATTAACTACGACATTGGGTGCAGGCTGCGACATCGGTCCAGGTAAGTGTTGCGGCCATCCTCCGTTTCCGCCATTGCTGTGAGACGGTGGACACGAAACCTGCGGGGATCTGTCGCAACGTTCTGCCCACCGGTGTGGCAGAATAGACCGCGCGAACCAGTGAGGGGGACAACTACAGCTTACCGAAGGCTGCTTTGCGACACAGGCGCTGAAATGGGGACCGGGAAACAACGCGAACGTGCCGCAGGTCGAGACAATCCGACGATTCACTTATCGTTGCGCTGTCCTAAGTCGCAGTTGGTACGATGACCATGACACTGACGTGGCAGCGCAGGCAAGAATCCCGTGCCAAAGGCCCATTTAGATGCGTTGGCTCAAGCCAAAAGGAAAAGCGAGTTAACCCTTTCTCCCCGCGATGACCGCGGCGTCGGCGAATGCAGATTCGACATCTTGAGCCTGCGACGGGATACATACGAGGAAGCGGGGCTGAAAGACCTCGACGCGGCCCCGCCGCCACGCGGCCGGGTGCGCCATCAAGGTGGCGGCCCGCGGCCGTTGACTGCGCGTGATCCAATGCTGCTTGCCGACCTCGAGCGTCTCATTGAGCCGGCGACCTTGGGCGATCCGGAGCGGCCGCTGTTGTCGGTGTCGAAGAGCATGGACAAGCTGGCCCGCGCGCTTTCCGACATGGGCCATACGATCAGCCCCAACAGCGTGCGCAAGCTGCTCACCCAGCTCGGCTTCTCGCGCCCGTTCAACCGTAAGGCGGATGAAGGCGCCAACCATCCAGACCGCGACGCCCAACTCGAGCACATCAACGCCAAGGTGGTCGCGGCGCAGGCGGCCGGCGAGCCCGTCATCTCCGTGGATACGAAGAAAAAAGAACTTGTCGGCAACTTCAAAAACGGCGGCAGCGACTATCGCCCGAAGGGCGAGCCGCAGCGGGTGAACTGCACGACTTCGGCGACAAGACGCTCGGCAAAGTCGTCCCCTATGGCGTCTACGACGTGGCCGCCAACGAGGCCTGGGTCAGCGTCGGGATTACCGCCGACACCGCCGCGTTCGCCGTCCGGTCGATCCGCACCTGGCGCGAGCGCTATCCAGACGCCCGCGAACTGACGATCACCGCCGACTGCGGTGGCTCCAACGGCGCGCGGGTGCGGTTGTGGAAAGTGGAACTGCAGAAACTCGCCGACGAGACCGGGCTTGTCCTCCACGTCCACCACTATCCCCCGGCACGTCGCAGTGGAACAAGATCGAGCATCGGCTGTTCTGCCACATCACTCAGAACTGGCGCGGCCGGCCGCTCACTGACCGCCTCGCCGTCGCTGAACTGATCGGCGCAACCACGACCCAGACCGGACTCAAAGTCGCCTGCGCGCTCGACAGGCGGACCTACGAGAAGGGCGTCAAGATCTCCGACGTCGAGATGGCCAGCCTCGACATCACCGGCGGCGAGTTCCATCCCGACTGGAACTACACCATTACACCGCGGCGGCCGATGAATCCGTAGCAGTTATCGTTGCGGTTGTCCTTAGGCAAGACCCTCGGGCTTAGCGCCCGGCACAAATCTCGCCGAAGGACAGACCCTCCTGGCGTAAGGCGTGGAGCATCTCGAATATCGCCTGGCGAGATTGCCTATGCGCGAACCGGGCGCGCCGACGATGTGCCGCAGCGTCGACAACGGCGTCCTCGGACAGGATGGCTCTTCCTGAGGCACGGCCGCAAAGGCTCATCTGTTTCTCGATTGCCGTACGGAGATTCTGGACCAGGTGAAACCGATCTGCCACCTACCAAGCCCGCCGGTTCGCCTTCACGGATGGCTTGCGCATACAGGCCGCATCTGTCTCGGCTGACGACCTCGATGGAAGTATGGTTCCGCAGCCACCCGGCTGCACTATCGACACTCCGATCATCGAGAATGTCGACGACCGAACGTCGCTCGAGAGATCAGCCACGATAGTGCCGTATCGCGTCGCTCGCCGCCAACTCCAGTCATCGATGCCAACCACCCGAATCTTGGAGGTGCAGTGAGAAACCGCGGCATCCCGCTTCAGCTGCCGCAGTATGGTGTCGTCGCTGACAGGCATACCGAGCCTTTGCATCGGGCTTGCCCTGCGTCGGCAGATCCTGAAGGCTGCGGTTGGACCAGCCATGCCGACTTCGGCTCCGTCGTCCGCAATCGGGGAGATGCCGATCGTGGGTCCGGCAGCGGAAACAACCCAGCTGTCATCGACAGCGTCCGCGACATCTAGAATTTTGCCCCCTGGGCCGGGCGACCATTTCGATTTCCTTTGCATGCCCGCCCAAAGCGATAGTGTCGCTAACAGCGGATGAACCACACAAAGGAAAAACCCTTTTAACGGACAAGCGACACGACCATTTACACGCTGAAAATCGGCGCGACGCGAGATTGGATCGCTCGCATTGCCTGAGCACCGCGCGTCCGCAATCTGACACCGCAATCTGACACCGCGATATTCAGATTCACGTTCAACGTGCAATTCGCGCATGAAAGTTCCCATGCCTCATTACTAAAGACAATTTGTATCATTAACAAAGAATGCTGATAGGTGGCTATGGATAAAGAGACATGCGGTTCAAGGGCCTTGATCTAAATCGAGTGACTGGCTTCCGAGGATCTTCATGCAGCCTCGCAAATTGAAGCAAAAACTCACTTTGACAATAATCCCTAGATTGTAAAAACATAGGATAAACAGGGGACCTCTCAATGGAAAAGTTGCTCATTCTAAAGTCGACCGCTAGTACGGAATCCTTCCGCGGCGGACCAGGCCCGAGGCCGACCCCCAGGAAGGCTCGTGTGACGGCGCAAACTGTGGAACTAGAGGTGGTCGATGCCACTCCTGACCAGTTGCGCAGGGCCGAGCGAGATGAGGCGGTCAAAGCCTATGCGAGGCCGATGCCTCTCAAGCTGATTGCGCCGCGCAGGGCAAGCAAAGCGACAAGCCGCCAGCAGGTCGAGGCAGCAGTTCTGGCAGGTAAGTCATGGGGTGTCGAAGCTGTTTGTGGACCAAATCCGGACTATGACGGGGAAGGCGTCATCGTTGCGGTTCTCGATACTGGGATCAACAGGGAGCATGCGGCATTCAACGATCCGAACCTGGAAATCGTTGAGCGGGATTTCACCGGATCCGGCGGCGGTGACACCGATGGCCATGGGACACATTGCGCGGCGACGATCTTCGGCAGGAACGTGAATGGCGTCAGGATCGGGGTCGCGCCGGGAATTCGAAAAGCGTTGATTGGAAAGGTGATTGGAGGCTCCGCCGGTACCGAGGCATTGCTGGAGGGGTTCCAGTGGGCGCTTTCGAGCGGTGCAAACGTGATCTCGATGTCGCTCGGCTTCGATTTCCCGAGCTATCGCGAGTGGCTGGTGGATAAAGGGTACGCGTCGGAAGCGGCAACCTCCCAAGCGCTCGAAACGTTCATGGACAACATTCGCCTGTTCGATACGCTCCTGGAGATGAATAGGCACCAACAATCGATTGGCCGCTCAGCCGTCGTCGTTGCAGCAGCCGGCAACGAAAGCGGCCGGGACGCGGCAAAACCATATGTGATCCAACGGTCGAGCCCATCTGCAGCCATAGGCGTGATTTCGGTCGGCGCCGTCATGGAGATGGCCGATGGACTGACGGTCGCGCCGTTTTCCAATACCAATCCCACCCTGGTCGGTCCGGGCGTTGGTATTGTTTCTGCCGGGAAAATCACCAAGAGGAAGAAGGATGCACTGGAGGCCATGGACGGCACCAGCATGGCATGTCCGCACATCGCAGGGCTGGCGGCGCTGCATTGGCAGGCCGCCGCAAGCCATGACAGAAAGTCTGAAGAAATCGCCGAACGCGTCCGCAGATCCTGCAGCCGGGATCGAATTTATTATGAGGAGTCGACCATCGCCGATATCGGTCAGGGGCTTGCCCTAGCTCCGGTCAAGAAGCCGGTGAGACAGCGCTAGGCGAGCGACGGATGACCACTACCCGGCACTACCGCAAGAAGCGGATATCGGTGAGATCCGATATCCGGCGCGGGCGACGTGTCGAAGCGAGCCTCGTCATCACCTGCCAGAGCATCCAAGGCGGCAAGCTGACCGAAATCGATTTGGGTTTGTGGTCTGAATTGTCGAGATTCGGGTCTGGATCACGCCGTCAACGTAGCTCGAGGCAAAACCTCGGAAAACAACCTCCTCCTCCGGCAGTAAGGCGGTTTCCTGGCCCATTTCGTAGCCCGTGGCACATAGCTTGCCGGTGTCGAGGAAGTGTCTTGCGATCCTTGAAATACTTCGGCTCGGATGTCGCGCCTGACCCTCCTTTTTGCCGCGCCTGGCGACAACGCCTTGGCGAGCAGGTTCCGAACGGTGTCGGCTGGAACCGCGTAGTTCGTCGTGATGAACCGGCCGCTGAAATGCAGGCCGAAAGCCTCGCCGCTTGCGAAATCAAGCACGCAGGAACCCGAACTGCCGCCAAGCGTCGTGCAGTTGCGCAGAAGCTTCCCATCCCTCACAGCCGTCACCGCACCAGGGGCGAGCCGTTTCTTATTGTAGATCTTGCCATAGATATCCTCCATGAGGTTGACATCCGGGATTCTCCTGTCGAATGCTGGATGACCGATCACAGCCACGCCCTGGCTGATGCTCGGTTTTGCCGCCAGGGGGATGGCGCTTGCGAGCTTCGCTTCGCCGCTCATGAGCTCGACCTGAAAGAACGCGACGTCGGGACCAGGGTGCTCTTCGACATAAAGGGGCTTGAGGAGACGGAAAACCAGTTCGTCGGGATTGTCGATTTCTTCCAGGAAATCGACGCGGGCTTTCATGGGGCCGTCCGTGCCCTGCTTGAAGACAAATCCGCTGCCATGAGCCGTCCCACCAAAATCAGCCTACGCTGTGGCCAGCGAGATCAGTTGACGTTTCCATATAAGAAAATCGGCTGAGAATATCAGCCGACCTTCTTTCTCGTATCTGGAACGGAGTAGCGTTTCATCGGGATGGTGATCCATCCGGTCAGGCTCTTCGCCACCGAAAGGATGGTCTCCTCATCGCCCTCGATCAAGAGAGAAGACGCCTTTTGGTCAACGACGGTAGCACCGGCCCTTCCGAATTTCTCGGCGGTTTCATTCGAGGATGGCCCTGTCGAGCTTTTCCTCCTCAATATCACCTGTTGCATAACCACGTCGCTCATGATCATCCCACCCTGGAAGTCCGAAGCCCTCGAAATCCCGGGCAAGACCAAGCGGCGTCGCCGAGCCGAAGAGCTTATCTCTAAGCGCGGTGCTTTTTTCGGCACCGTTGAGACCTAATATAGTCGCGTCCTCGCCCAAAAGATAGGCCGCATAGCCAGCCAATGCGGGACTTGCCATCGAGGTTCCACTCATCGCGCCAAATGTCCCTCCGGGCAACGTCGAGACAACCCCCACACCAGGGCCTGTCAGATCGATCTGCGGCCCGAAATTCGAAAATGCGCCCACGAAGGTATTCTCCCTTCCGTATGGTTTGGCGACATCTCCGACCTCCGACGACGCCATCGGGAAGGAATCCGTCCATCCCATCGCCGTAACAGCGACACAGAACGGCAAGGCGGCGGGATAGCTTACCGGCTTTCGACTATCATTGCCGGCCGCTGCAATCACCAGAACGCCGCTGTCGAGTGCCGATCCAATCGCCGCTCTGACCGCCTCGTCCTCTTCGCCGCCGCCAAGGCTGAGGTTTATGATGTTGCATCCATCCTGAACAGACCGGTCGATGGCATTCATGATATCGTAATTGGTCGCGTCTCCCCCGTCGTGGGGAAAGACGCGGTAGCTTCTCAACGTGACGCCGGGCGCGACGCCGGCAAGGTCGATATCGCCCGAAGGCCGGGCTCCAACGATCCCTGCGACATGCGTACCGTGCTCGCCTTCGACAGCGGCCGGCCCCCAGTCAGCGATCTCGCCCGGATCGTCCTTCGTTTCCTCAAGAACCATGTTTGCCCCTCCCGAAATGTTGGGCAACAGCGGGTGGTTCGGGTCGATGCCGGTATCGACGATGCCCACAACCACCTCGTGTCCCGCGGTCAAGGGCAGATCGCCACGAAACCGGCGCAAGGCTAGAAGCTGTCCTGCGAGATTAATCGTTTCAAGCTGTAGGGCCGCGCCGGCGGCCAGCGTGAAGTTGCGCTCAAAGCGCCCCCAGTGGCGGGCGGGGCCATAGATGTAGACACGCTCAAGCGTTACGCCTGGCGCAATTCGCAACCGAATTTCGCCATTGGCGTCGGTCGAGCCCTCGTCGCCGGCCCTGGCACGGAAATTGGTGAATGCAACAACACGGGCACCGGCAAGAGGATTTCCATCAGTATCCTCGACGCGCAACACGGCACCCTGGCCTGCCTGCGCAACGACCGCCGCTGCCGCTGCTCGCTTCACCTTGTAAATCGCTCGCATCTTTTCATAGGTAACGAGCGGAACAATCTTGAGGGCGGGTTCCTCCAGTCGAAGTTCCAACTCCGTCTCGGGCGTCATCTCGACAAGCTTTGGCCCATCGACGCTGACTGAGTCGATGACTTCGACCTTGCTCATCGCATCCTTGGTCAACGGCGCAGTTCCGCGCGCCGCCGCGACCAGCGGTATCGTCAACCTGAGTGCTGCTGCCCGCGCGAGGACCGCAGAGCGAAATCCGTGCGGGGGAAGCACGACATATTGTTTGAGCATGCGTATTCTCCAAGACTGCCGGACAGTTTGGCGTGACATTATAGGAAAACGAATGCTCCGATAAGTGGTAGAGCGAAGAATTTGGGCGATCTCGCAGACATCGGCGACCTCGAGCCAGGGCGGTGCCGGCTAAACGGCCTCTGCGAAATGCAGCAGACATCGTCGCCGCCTGAATTGCAGCCAATAGCGCGGCTCGGCGATCTTGCACCGTCGCGCTTCTCGTATCCAGATACACCATTAAGCGCGCCGTGTGATCGCGACGGGTTTCTCCACGGCGTGCATAGAGGGCAAATGCTTCTGGGGCGGCGCCGATCTGATTAGCAACATATCTCAGCATGGCGCGAGGCGGAGTTTCTTCTGCTCCCAGCACTCGGCCCCGGGTATCGCATAAGACATAGCTGAATAGCAAAGCCGAGCCGATTATGATCACGCCTGCGCAGTTCGATTTCCAGGCGATCCGCCAGTGACAACGAATAGTGTCGGATCAGGCTGTCCTCTTCGACTGGTATATCGAAAAGCTTTCCGTGGGCCCAGTGCCGCGCTGCTCGCGTTTGCCTCGCGGTCGATCAATATGCTCGGCAATGTCGTTTGTCGTGGTGACAAGTCCGCGCTTCAAGCCACAGCAGCGATCGGCTATCCCATCGCTTCGACAAACGCCGCCGGGAGGAAGACATGTTGACGATCACAGACGCGCTCAAGAAACACCTGAAGAATCCTGAGCTATTCGCCCAACTTGTAACACTGGCCGGTCCTGATGCGGGCGAAGGCTCGAAGCGCTTTGCCGTCCACAACCCTTCGACCGGAGATCTCCTGGCGCATTTGCCCGATATGGGTGCCGGCGAGACTGCCGCGACGATCAACCGCGCTTATGCCGCCCAGGAACTATGGGCCGGTCTGACCGCCCGCGCCCGTTCCGAAATCTTATGGGAGTGGCATCGCCTGATCCTTGAACACGGCGACGATCTCGCCGCCATCCTGACCGCGGAGATGGGCAAGCCGTTTGTCGAGGCGAAGTCGGAGATCACCCATGCGGCAGCCTATCTTCAATGGTATGCCGAGGAAGCAAACCGCATTTATGGCGAGACGATTTCGGCGCCATCGAACGACCGGCGAATGCTTGTGATCAAGCAGCCGATCGGCGTGGTCGGCGCCATTACCCCTTGGAACTTCCCAGCGTCAATGGTGGCGCGCAAGATCTCCCCTGCCCTTGCCGCCGGCTGCACGGTCGTTCTCAAACCCGCCGAGCAGACGCCGCTTGTCGCTGGCGCCATGTTTGTGCTTGCGCAAAAAGCAGGGTTTCCGGACGGTGTGCTGAACCTGATCTATGCCTCGGAGGGCGATGCCGTCGGCCGTGAGCTTTGCACCAATCCGAAGGTTCGCAAG
>NZ_JAPCZO010000052.1:0-17293 GCF_025941625.1 Rhizobium acaciae | reverse complement strand
ATCGATGTCTTTGATTTCTCGAGCGCCGGCCTTATTAGCTTTGCAATCAAATTATTCCTTGGCGTCGGAATAGTTCTTATATTGCAGCGTCTGAAGCGGCGCATCCAACCTCAGGATGAGCCCGGTCGGAGCGTAATCAAGAGAGACCTCCCCGAAGGCGGACAGACTGGAGTTGACGAGGCGAGTGCCGAACCCCTTCTTGCTCGGAGCTTCCACCGCCGGGCCTCCGACCTCCTGCCAAATGAAGTTCAGGCGCTTGTCGCCCAGCTCGTCTCCCACGGACCATTCGATTTTGACGGTCCCTGTATCTACCGACAGCGCACCATACTTGCTGGCGTTGGTGACGAGTTCGTGCAGCACGAGGGAGAAGCAAAGGGCTGCCTGTGGACCCAATTCAACTGCGGGACCGCTCGCGCGGAAACGGCCCGACGTCTCAAGTCCGAGATTAATCGCGGTAGCCTCGACAACCGTTGCCATGGTCGTACCCAACCAATCCTGCTGCAGCAAAATATCGTGTGCCTTCGAGTAAGCATTGATCCGTGCCGAGATTGACTGCTCGGCATCCTCCATAGAGCTGGCGTTTCGGAAGGATTGGCTGGTGATCGCCTGAACGACGGCCATCGTGTTTTTCATGCGGTGCGAGAGTTCGTGCATCAGGACGCGCTGTCGCTCCTCGTTTTCTCTCTGCTCCGTGCGATCTCTCAGAATCTTTACAAAACCCTCGACTTCGCCATCATCCGACGTCAAAGCCATCATCTGGCCGGACGCCCAGAACAACGATCCGTCCTTGCGAACGTGCCAGCGCTCATCATTGCCATGACCTTCGGTAAGAGCGGCAGTCATTTCCCGCTGGAGAATCCCCGCCAGCCTGTCTTCCTCGGTGAAAATCGTCGCCGCGGGCTGGCCGATGATCTCGTCTTCATCCCATCCTAGGATCCGGCGCGCGCCCTCGTTCCATGTGGTTACCAGCCCATCCAGATCCATAGAGATGATCGCATACTCGATCGCACTCTGCAGGATCGCTTCGAGAAAGCGCTCTCGGGAGCGGCTGGAACTGGAGAAGTGTTTCATGATCATATGGTGCGCCTGATCCTTCGGAGCTGCAAGGCTGATCGACCACATCCAGAAGCGCGGGGGCCATCCTGTTGGCCAAGATCGTGGGTGTGTGGCACTTCGTCCGGCAGGTGTCGGATGAGTAATCGAGTACGTCAAACAAGCGATCTTCTCGGAAACAAAGATACACAAGCTACGTTATCAGCCGACGACATTGTGAGCGTGGAAGCATGACACCCCATACCAAAGAAAAACTCCACGGGGATTTGCCCTCCGCATCTTCAAAAGCAGCTTCTGCCGATCGGAAAGAGTTGGCAGCGATCGCATTTGAACGCACCAGGATGCCGATGGTCGTCACCGACGGCCGCAAACCGGATCTTCCGATCGTGCTCGCAAACAAGGCATTCCTCGAGCTGACAGGTTACGCGGCCCAAGAGGTGCTAGGCCGCAACTGTCGTTTCCTGCAGGGCCCCGCGACGTCTCCAATCGCGGTCGCAGAAATTCGTGCCGCTATCGCCGGCGAGCGTGAGGTCAGCGTCGAGATCCTCAATTACAAGAAGAGTGGGGAGCAGTTCTGGAATCGCTTGCATCTCAGTCCCGTCCATGGCGATGACGGGAAGATCCTGTATTTTTTTGGATCTCAAATCGACATGACGGAATACCGGCGGATCGAGGCACTGGAGGCCTCCGAACATCGCCTGCTGATGGAAGTCGACCATAGATCCAAGAATGTCCTCGCGATCGTCGACAGCATCGTCCGCCTGAGCAATGCCGATGACCCCGCCCTTTACGCCGCCGCTATTCAACACCGCGTACAGGCGCTCGCCCGTGCCCATACCTTGCTTGCTGCACGAGGATGGACAAACATTTCTCTTGAGGAACTCATTCGCCAACAAGTGACGCCGTTCGCGGCCACCCGCGCTATTTTTAACGGGCCGGATATCAACATGCCTGCGCCGGTCGTCCAGCCCCTTGCGCTCGTACTCCACGAGCTCGCTGTCAACGCAGCCCATCACGGAGCACTTGCCGCTGCACAAGGCAGGCTTTCAATCAGTTGGAAGCCCAGGCCGTCCGGGGCGGGCTTTTACATCCGTTGGCAGGAGGTGGGCGCCCCCGCCCCACCCAAATTGGCCAAACGAGGTTTTGGTACGGTGATCGTCGGCGCAATGGTTGAAAAGCAGCTTAAAGGACGCTTTCAGAAAATCTGGTCAGACGAAGGGCTGCTTATCGACATTGAGATCCCATCGGCAGGCTCGACCTCCGCATAACGGCACCTCGGCGCAGGAAGAGTGAGGTCAGAGACCCGCCCTTGAAATTAGAGACGGCCCCCGGTGACTAGGAATGGGATTGATTGTGATGGCCCTTGAACAGCTGCGGACCTGCCCCAATATGATTTTCATCAGGACCATTGGTGGCATGAAAGGAGGAAAAGATGCCGCTGAACGATGTTCCGTGGACCCGGCCGGTGAGGATCCGGCTGCAGTGCGGTTTGGAGCGCACCTTCACAGGAGCCTACGACGCCTTGGATTTTCTCGAGAACGAATGGCCGCTGCGTCATGGAGAGCGCCATGAACGCGCGGTGAGAACGTGCCGTGGCGCTCTCAACGGGGCTATTCCCAGCATCGTCGCGCGCGAGGCATTCGTGGCGGCCTGCCTCGAAGCAGGCATGCCATCCGTCCTGGCCCCGTGGAAGAGAAAGCCGACAACGCATCCGGCTCGGCCAGCACGTCTCGTTGCCAGTTAAAGCAGAAACGATGATCTCGCCTCGGGTGGGGCGAGGTCTGGTATAAGCGCACTTTTCCTCGTAATGGCTGGGCGAACGCCGTGATGGGACTTCCGGCTGGCAGCCGGCATTTCGCTGTCGGACGGGAGGGCGTCAAGCGTATGCAATCACCGAAGCAGCGGTTCGTATCCTTCGCGTCCTCCATGGCGCGCACGAATGGCCAGACACTTTGCCATCGAGCTAGGCTTCGTTCTCAATGCTGAGAAGCAACGGGTCGGTGGTTCGAACCTGTTCAAGGCGACCAAGCCTAGTGTGTCCATTCCCGACACATAGGTAACGGAACGTACCTAAGACACAGGCGACAATCTCGCGCCGGCCTCACGCCTCCCTCGAACATGTCGTCGAGAGGCACCATATTCGAGGCCGTGGCGAAAAAACGCTCCACCGTTCACCTGCCGGTTTCCTTTTGTTTTCTGCCTGACCGGAGCGGCTTGGGCTTGGGCGCGCGTGGATCAATTTCCGCGAACAGAGCTGAAACGTTCACCGCAAGAACTCTCGCAAACGCCTCAAGCGTAGCAACGGTGACATTTTCCATGCCTCTTTCAACCCGTCCGACATACGAGCGATCGATCTCGGCCTCGAGGGCCAGTCTTTCCTGAGAGAGACCCTTGGCCACGCGAAGTCGTCTGAGATTCCAGCCGATGGTTTGTCGAACGTCCATCCCATAACAAACGCATATTCACGGCTTGACAATCGACGGACTGATAGTCCTTAATTAAAGCTGCAAACGGGGACGCTCCCATGGAACTACGCCAGCTCTCCTACTTCGTCGCGGTGGCCGAGGAACTGCATTTCGGTAGGGCGGCTGCCAAGGTGCGCATCGCCCAACCGGTATTGTCGAACCATGTGCAGGCGCTGGAGCGCGAACTCGGCTGCGCGCTGTTCATCCGCTCGACCCGGCGGGTGGAACTGACAAGGGCAGGGGAGATCTTCCACGAGCGCTGCGTCGGGATCCTGAGCGAGGTCGATCTGTCCGCCGAGATCACCAGGGCGGTGGCCGGCAAGACGATCCGGCAGATCAGGATCGGCACCGTCTATCCCGCCACCACCGGCGTGCTGCCAGCGTTCCTTGGAAAGATCGCCCGCAAGTACCCGGATATCCGCATCCATATATCAAGCGGCAATACCGGAGACATCATCCGCGGCCTGGAAAACGGCCAGATCAATCTCGGCTTCATCAGGCCAGTGGAAAACATCGGCTCTCTGCGCTTCTCCTCGATCGCCCATGAGCGTTATCTGCTGGCAGTGGCGAGGACCAACTCACTGGCGGAGAGGGCGGAGATTGGTATCGACGACCTGCGCGGGGAGAAGATCATCGCCTTCAATCGCAAAAACCTCTCCTATACCGAACGATACTTCAACGAGAAGTTCGAGGATTACGATCTGACGCGCAACATCGCCTATAGCTGCGACGACACCTATTCGCTGGTGTCGCTGGTTTCGGCAGGCCTTGGCATCGGCTTCGCGCCGGAGTGGACCGAGGGCCTGCCGAACCGAGCCTTCGAACTGAAGGCGGTCAGGGGCATCGACTTCCGGATCGGACTTGGTGTCGCCTGGAATAAAGAAGACCCAACCGCCTCGCGCGACGACATCGTCGATATCGCACGGTCGTTGGCGCGGCCGGGCGGGTGAGGCGAGGGAGCCCACGGGTACCACTCAAGCGGAACGGCTTGCCGGGGGCAGTCGGTCCCGAGTTCCGCTCGTTCCCGAGCGGCGCTACGCTATGCTCATTGCTCCCGCCGACAGACTCAAGTCTACGACCCTGTTCGCTGTGATTGCAAGATATGTAGGCGTCGCTTGCACTCGATCGTAAGAATGCGGGGTCTTTCGCCGTGAACGACTGGGCGCCTTCCCAGCCACGCTGAGCCTCCAACCTCCCGCTACGTCATTGCCCTGTCTCCAACCCGTCCTATCTCTTGCGCGGGACGGTCAGCGAGAGAGGACACGCATGCCGATAGACAACGCGAAATTGGCGCCGATGCAGCCGGGTGTATCTGTGGAGGAGCTGAAGGCGGCCTTGGGGACAAGCTGGAAGGAGCCGAGCCTACAGGCGGAAGGCCATCTGCATATCGAGGAATTTGGCACGCGCATTGCCGCCGATGGCAGGCTCGGCGAGGTTCATTTCCGCGCCCCCTTTGAGCTTCCCCCTATCCATGGCGTCAGGATGGGAATGCCGGCCGAAGAGCTTCATCGGCTTTATCCCGGCGTCGAGCGCATCTCGGACGAGCGGGAGAAATATGGCTGGACCATGCTGAAGACGAACCTGTCGGATACGCTCACGCTCGGCGTCGGCATCAGGGAGGATGTCGTCAGGATCATCAGCCTGACGGATCCGACGGCGGTCTATCCAGAGCGGCCCCATAAATATGCCGATCCCAGCCTCACCGAGGCCTATGACCTGACGATGACCGATCCTGTCGATCTCGCCCGCCGCCCCAATAGCGGTTGGTGCTATGGCCGCCCGCCGGGCATCGATGCCAGCAGATGGCCGGTCAGCAGCACCAACGGTATGCCGCTTCGCCACGCCTTCACGGTGAAACTGCCGCCGCAATGCCGCACGCTCGGCGATGAGTATGTGGCGATCTCGCTCTTTGTCGACGAACAATGGGAAACGCCGCCGGCAAGCAGAAATGTGGACACCGGAGGCGCGCGCCGGGCCGATCCGCGCCGCTTCGACATGGAATTCATGGACAGCGACTACGTTCTCTTCTGGCTGACGGAAGAGGAGTTTGCAGCACCGCTCGGCGCACCGCCGGCCATCGAGAGCGCGCCTGTTCCCGGCTGGCTCTCGAAATCGCGCTCGATTATTTCGGCGAATTCACCCTGCCGAGAACGGAGGCTGAGCAGCAGGAAAAAAACGTCTTTTCGCCCGGCGGGCTTGCCGTCAACGAACTTCTGGCGGTAGCGCGACCTCCGGGGGGCTGGAAGAACCTGCCGGGAACAGAAGCGCTCGACTACCGTTGGCCAATCGAGGTCACCTTGCGCGAGGACGACCCGAATGTCGGAAAGCCAGCGCGTGAATTCCGGCACGAAAACGAGTTCAGCGGCTATATCGCCGCCTATTCGGAAGAAGGCCATGCATTGGGGCTGGAGCGCTTTCAGGACTGGCACGCCCATCTCGGCGGCACGATGTTTCCGATGCAGGGTTATCCCGATTTCTCGCTCTTCTACATCGAGATCTCGGAGATCTTCGGCGGCTTCAATTTCGGCGACGGTGTCGCCCAGATCGACCTCAAGGAGATGAAGCTCGAATGGGCCTGCTGATGCTGGAGAAATTTGAAGGTGGCTGCCAGTTGCCGGGCACAAGCCCCGCTGAAATCGCGGCCTGCGAGGCGAAACTGAAGATTATCCTGCCGGCGGAGATCAAAGCCTTCCTTTCCGCCTCCAACGGCTTCAACGGAGAGGTCGGCCAAGGTTATCTGGTCCTGTGGAGCGGCGGAACTCTCCGGGGCTGACGGCTACGAGATCTTCGAATTCCGCGACGACCAGCTGCTGATCGGTTCAAATGGCAGCCCGACCGCATATGGCTTCGTCAAGGGCGACTATATTTCCATTCCCTTCGTCTTTGCCGGAAGCTGGCTGAATTGAAGTGCGTGTTCTCGGCCGCTCTTTCGAGGAGTTCATCGAGGCGATTGAGCGCGGCGAAGGTTGGTAAGGCAATTCGCCTGGCGGTCCGGCTTGCGGCAAATATTGCCTCATGTTCCTCAATGCGTGAGGAGGCACGTGCGTGGGCGGCACCCCTCGTCGGTCGTCCATTCCTTCACCCCGTCAGACCTGTACTCCATCGCACAAACTGATAGAAAGAGTGCTTGCGGAAATCGGAGAAATCGTCCGCTATTGAACGATCGGTAGCGGTCGAACTAGAAAACGGTTTGCACCTTTCGACCGCCAAAAAGGAAGCTCAACGAAATGAACATGGCCTCGAATATTGCGAAATCTCCTGTTGTCCCGTCCACCGGTTTCCTGCTTGCAGAGGCTCGCCAGGCTCGCGGCTATTCGTTGGACGACGTCGCAAACCACCGGTCTGACCGTGGCAGAGGTGACAGCTCTGGAGAACGACACAGATTTCGACAAGTCGAGGATCCGAAGAGCCGCAGCCGCTCTAAGGGTTCTAGACAGGATTTCAGACGCGCACCGCGCGGAAAACTCTGCACAGCTGCTTTAAGGAGAGTGCCTTCAGGAGATCACCTGAGTACAGGTCGCACTTCAACGGGAGCCGTCCGAGGCTGCTACAGCTTACAGGGATAACCAAACTCCAGACTCAGCCCGGCTGGACGCCTCCGCCTGGCCAGATCCCAACTCAATTTGCCAGGCGGCGGAAGTCTTTCGTCGAAACCCTTCTCTTTAGATAAGCTAGCGCGTCAGCTTGCCGCCCGCATGTCGCTCACGCTCCTGCCGGAGTTCCTATGCGTGCGCCCGGCTGACCGCAACGACTTGCCGGCCCAAGACAGGCACGACAAAAAGTAGCCCCACCAGCGACGACACAAGTTCAGGGACGACCAGCAGGATCGCGGCTAAAACCAGGAGTGTTTTCTCCCACCAGACGGTTCTGACAAATAAGAAGCCGGAGAGGGCGGATCCGAGGCATGTTATACCCAAAACGCATCCTACAAAGGCGATCGTAAAGTTGCTCCAGGAGAAGTTGGCGGTCACGAGCAGAAGAGATGGCGAGAACACAAACACGAAAGGTACGAGCACCTTTCCCAAGCCCAGGCGAAATGCGGTGTTGCCTGTCTTGAAGGGATCGGCGCCCGCCATGCCCGCCGCTGCATATGCCGCTAGCGCTACGGGAGGTGTGATGTCAGCAAGCACTCCATAATAGAAGACGAAGAAATGCGCGACGATCGGCTCGACACCGAGCATGCCCAGCGTCGGGGCGGCAATCGTTGCCATGATGATATAATTGGCAGTCGTTGGAATGCCGCAGCCCATAAGAATACAGACCACACCGGTCATGATCAGGGTGAATAACAATGTCAGTGTCTGTGGTCCGAACCAGGCGGCTGGAACCATCGTACCGACCCAACTGGCCATTTCCGCCGCTGTCGTGGTGACGATATAGGAAATCTTGAAACCGACGCCGGTCAGCGTCACGACCCCGACGATAATGCCAACCGTGGCTGCGGCCGCGCCGACGGCGAGCGCGTATTTTGCGCCGTCCCGCAAACCCTCGAATACTTCCGTCACCGACATGCGACGGCGCGGATTGATGAGGCCCACGGCGATGCAAAGCGTGATGCCCCAAAACGCGGCGAGATAAGGCGTGTAACCGGAGAGCAGGATGCCAATCAGCACGACGAGCGGGATGACGGTGGGCCAGTCGCGCTTAAAGGCTTCCTTCAAATCCGGCATTTCGTCATCGGTCATGCCTCGAAGACCCTCCCGCTTCGCCTCGAAGTGGACCTGAACCAAGACTCCGAAGAAATGCATGAAGGCAGGAACGATCGCCGCGAGAATGATCGTCGTGTACGGGAGATTGAGGAACTCGATCATCAGGAATGCCGCGGCGCCCATGATCGGCGGAGTGATCTGGCCACCAGTGGAGGATGCGGATTCGACGGCCGCTGCAAAAGTGCGCTTGTAGCCGAGCCGGATCATTGCCGGGATCGTCAGTGAACCGACAGTCACGGTATTGGCGACGGACGAGCCGGATATCATGCCGAACAGCGCCGATCCGAATATCGATATCTTCGCCGGACCACCGGCGTAGCGCCCAGCAACCCAGGCCGCACAATCGAGAAAGAGCTGGCCGAGCCCGATGCGTGTCGCAAACACTCCGAACAGTACGAAATGGAAGACGTAGGTGGCGACGACTCCGAGCGCTATGCCGTAGATGCCCTGGCTGGTCAGATAGAGGTGATTGATCAACTGCGAGAAGGTCGCGCCGGGATGAACCAGAATTCCTGGCATGGATTGCCCGTACAGAGAGTAGATCATGAACAGGACGGCAATTATCGGCAAAGGCCAGCCCACCGAGCGGCGTGTTGCTTCGAGAAGGACCAGCACCAGCAAGCCACCCAGCACGACATCGGTCGTTGTCGGATTGCCGACACGGAAGGCGAGGTCATCGAGTGGAATGAATGGCACGTGCATGACGGCGATCACCGCACCGATTGCCAGCGCCCAATCAAAGAGCGAAATGCCGAGCGGCCGCAACACAGTCGGCGGCCCCGGCTCCCCGTACCCGCGCCGTGAGAAGGGAAATACAAGAAATATCAGGCCAAGGACGAAAGACAGGTGGATACCGCGATGCAGAACTTCCGACAAAAGGCCGAAACCGGCGGTATAATAGTGAAAGAGGGACAATGTGATCAGCAAAGCCCCGACCAGCCGCGCAGCAAGCGGCCCCAGCGGCCGAAACCGGATCTCGGCATCGAACTGCTCTTCGAGCTCGCGCGCCTTTGCTTCGTCCAGCTCCATTGGAGAGGTCTTGCCGGCTGTGTCGTCGCTCATGTGGATTTCCTTGGCATCGCTTTTAAACGGTTGCGGCGGCCTGCTTCAGCCTGCCGCCGCATCACCGATCGCACGCTCGGCGCCTCTTTACTTCAAGACGCCGGCTTCCCTGTAGAATCTCTCTGCGCCCGTATGGAGTGGGATGCCCAGGCTCGTCGTTGCATTTTGAAGAGTGATCATCTTGCCCTTCGCATGCCCCGCATCGAGCGCGGCGCGCGTCGCGTCGCTCCACATGACCTTGGTGATATTGTAGACCAGTTCGTCCGGCTGTTTGCTGCTGGTAACCCACTGTGCCGCGACGGAAATCGTAGGCGTTTCAGCAACGTCCTTGTAGGTATTGGCCGGGACGGTGTCCTTCGAAAAGAAGGTGTAGTCCTTGATCAGCTTGTCAACTTCCGGACCGGTGATCGGAACGAGCGAAATGCCACTGGACGTGGCCAGCTCGGAGATAGCCCCGGTGGGATAACCACCGACAAAGAAGTACGCGTCCAGTCCGCCGTCACGCAGGCGGTCGCCGGCCGGGCCAGGCTTGAGGTGCTCGGCTACGATGTCGGTTTCCTTCAACCCGTAGGCACCCAGCACGATACGCGCGTCGACGATCGTCCCCGAGCCTGGTTCATCAATGGAAACGCGCTTACCCTTAAGGTCTGCAACTGACTTGATGCCTGCATCCTTTCGCGCAACGAGATGGATCGTTTCTGGATACAGCGTGGCAATCAGGCGAAGGTCGTCGACTTTACCCTTTCCTTCATAAAGGCCCGTGCCACTGTGCGCCCAATAAGCGACGTCAGATTGGGTAAACCCGGATTCCATTGATCCGCCCTGGATTGCGTTGATGTTGGCGACGGATCCGTTAGACGCAACAGCTGTGGAAACGAGACCGGCAACACCCTTCTGGTCGGCGCCTGAAATTGCGTTGGCGATCAATCCCCCGATCGGATAGTAGGTTCCAGCAGTTCCGCCCGTACCAATTCGGAAAAACGCCGGCGTCTGCGCGCCTGCCAAATTTGCATTGAGAGCGAGCGCCCCCACGATGGCGCAGATCGACATGAAACGTTTGCTGATGTTCATCGATGTTCCCTTTCACCTGTTTAGGTGAACATGGTGAATCTGCCAAGCGATTGTCAACCAAAAGTGACCTTGTCAGTAGGCGTTTAGGTTCGATCAATCTGGGCGTGGAACTCCGCCACCCGATCTCGACTCATTCTGGAGAGGAGCCAAGGCTGATGTCGTTCTCTTGACCCGACAAGCTGCGAGCAAGTTCCGACGGCTCCGACAATCTCTGTCGCCCGCCAGCAACGGCGCCATCGTCGCAACAGCTCACAAGGCCAAGGGCGCCTCGTTTGCATCCATCTTTTGCAGGCTGCAGATCTAGCCGTTCAAGTTGAATAACAATCGCGCTCCTCCGACAGAAAGGACGCTGGAGAAGTTGGAAACTCCATCCAAAATCGCGCCGAGCGCCCTCTTAATGCGGCAACGGGTTGATCCGCTAGTCAGGAATGAGTTATATCACGTCATGATATTACTGCGGCCGAGCTCGACCTTCAACATGTCCGACGTCCCTTACCCCAAATCCGTACTTTCAGACGAGGTGCTTGCCGACCGTTTGGGACTCACGACGCGAGAGTTCCAGCGATATCGCAAGCAAAATCTCATCACGCTTTCCTCAACCGCCGCGGTCGGTGAGAGCGAGGGCCTCATGGTCACCTGCCAATTTGGAAATCGGGTCTGGGAAGGCCACGTCGTGAACGGGTGCATCACCTTCGAAGAGGTCAGGTTCCTGCGCGGGAAACGCGCGACAAACCGACACTAGGATCGAGCCGCGAGCATTGATTTCGACACTTCAGGAAGAGGAAAAACATGAGGAAGCTTGCCAGCCTTGCTATTGCCGCATCGATGCCATTGACCGCCCATGCAGCGGCCAGGATGGTGTCTCAAAACGGCGATTGGGGCGTCTATTCCTTTATGAGAAACGGATCTCGGGTTTGCTACGCGCTTTCGGTGCCGACGGAATCAGCACCCGCCAACGTGGATCATGGAAAAAACTATTTCCTGATCGCGCCAGCGGAGAGGGGAAGCGGCAATGAACCTGAAGCCATCCTCGGATACGCATTGAAAACTGGCTCGACCGTGCAGGTTTCGATCGGAGACAAGTCATTCGAAATGTTCGTCAAGGACAACACCGCCTGGGTTTCCGACGCCGCTCTCGCACCCGAACTCGTCAATGCACTTCGGTCTGGCAGTCAAATGACGTTGCATGCGACGTCGGCGCGAGGCACCCGTACAACCTATACCTACTCACTCACAGGGGTGACCGCGGCGCTCGAGCGCGTTGCCCACTGCAGGTGAGGGAGAATTCAGCCTATTCCAAACGGGGCTCTCTGCTCGGGTGTCGCAAATTCCTTCGGGCGATGCCTGGGAGTCCTGCCACGGGCTGAAGGGAGTAGATCCAGTTCCTTTTTTGAGTTGCCAAACCGCTGAAGAGCTCGTTCTGCCTCGTGCCGGCCAAGACCATAGCGCAGACGTAGGCTTCGAACACCGTAACGAGCTTCTTCTTCGTCCTGTCTCTTAAATTCTCTCATTGTTGACCGCCCTCCGAACATCACGTGGTTTGCCGCAGCGGCTCGAAATCTCGCGTCGTTCTATCAATTCGACGTCCTCATGCGCTCACTTGGCAAATTCGTCCAAGGTGTCCGTCCGGGAAAAGGCGATGCCGAAATGGAATTCACGGTAGGCGACGGCGCCGTTTTTCAATCCGCGATGCGTACTTTGGCCGATTGGCATTGCGCGATCGGTAGGCGCGCGATGGTTCGATCAGGAAAGGTTGCATTGGAGTGACTCCTTCGCAGGAGTAATGAGCGCCGCGAGCAACCGTTCCAATTCAAGGGAAATTATCACGTGATGATGTATCCAAGGGCTCAGAGCTGCAAAAAGGCGTAGATCGCTCTGCCCCATATCGCCGCGACGAACAGGACGACGGCAGCGATAAAGACCTTGCTATCCGGTGAAATGGTCACGCTCCGATGTCTGTGCGTGGCTGATTTTCGCCACCCTGCGCCGGAGATCAATTCACCGCCTGTAGCTGTTGAGCCTGCGAAACCTCCGAAGGCGTCTCTCCGGGGATGGAGGCGATGGCGAACATGACCGCGACATAGCAGGCGAACACGGCGGAGAGGAAGGCGCTCTTGGTCATCGGTTCGCTCCTTATATCATGTGGTGACATTCTTTAGCTGTTCGCCCATATTGTCAATCCTGAATGCAGCATGAACAAAAAAGGGGGGCGGATGGCTGGGGAGAAAATACTGATCGTCGAAGACGATGTGCTGATCGCGGCTGATCTTGAGGATATTGTTATGTCGCTTGGCTATGAGATCTCCGGGATAGCCGACAGCTTCGAGACCGCGCAGCAGTTCGCCGCCTTCAGCACGATTGCCCTTGTGGACGTCAATCTGAGGGACGGAGCGACTGGTCCACGGATCGGGCAGTATCTCGCGAGCGATTTCGGCGTCTCGGTGGTCATGGTCACGGGAAGCCCCGAACTGATTGAAACCGATCTTTCAAAGGTTGTCGGCCTGATATCGAAACCTTCCCATCCAAACCTGATCCGAGACGTTCTCGAATATCTGAAGACGATCCGCGAAGGCGAACGAGGCGTCCCGCCAGGAGGAATGCGGCTTTTCGCTTGAACAGGCTGGGGAGGGGGAAAACGACATGATCGATAGACGCGCTGAACTCGGTCGCTGGGTAGGGCGGCTGGAGACCATTCTGATCAGTAGGGGAGTGCTAAGGGAGGACGGCGAGCTCGTGGCCCAGGACGGATCGCAGTTTCACAAGGATGTTGAAGACGCGCTGGACGGATTCATCGAGAACCCGATCAAGCTGATGGGCCTTCTGAAAATATGCCGGGACGCGCGCGACGGCAGACCGTTGTCGCCTGCCGTCCTGATGGCCGCTCACCTCATGACAAGAGAGGTTCTGCAGGCATTGCAGGACTCCGAGCTCGTTGGCACAAGCGATCCCAGAGCGTGAAATGGCCCGCCCGAAATCATTTCGGACGAGCCTCGCGAGGGCCAGATAACTCATCACTTCCGGCCTGAACTCTAGCTGTCGGTGACTGCGGCATCTCCTCCCGATTGCGGCAGTTCCTTCATCTTCACGAGTTGGTCGGCGCAGGCGTCCGCCGCGTTCGTGATAGTACCGTCGATCCCCGCGATGTTGGTCCAGCCGCCATCGGTGATGAAGTCGTCACGCTGCCATGACGACTTCGCCTGCAGCGTCTTGAGGTTCTCCTGAGCGTCGCTCGCCGTGACGAAGTTATGGACGCAGATGCCCGCGACCAGATCCGCCTTTGCGTTACGGACGGCAATATCGGCCATCACCGCGGCCCTTCCCGAAGTCGTCCATCCTCCCCAGGTGAATCCGAGCACCACCGTCAATGCCGAGGCGCCGACAACAGACCAGGCCCATACGCTCTTTGTTGGTCTGTAGCCGTCTTCATCATACTGCATACCCGTTCTCCTCCCTATTGTATCACGCCATGATACAATAGCGCGTGCGGAGGTCAAGAACGTCGGGATCAAGAAATGGTGAGTGACGGCTAGGCCATTTCCGTGACCTGACGAAGACGGGATAGGGATTCAGCCAGCAGCGGCTCATGCGCAAGCATCGCCTCGACATGAACCTTCGCCAGAGATTCAAGCGTCCGCTCGCCATTTGCGGTCAGCCCGATCAGCACGCTGCGCTTGTCATCTTCTGCGGGTATCCGCTCCGCTAGGCCTGCCAAGCACATCCGATCCACAAGCTGGACGGCGCTGTTGTGTTGCATGAGCATCTGTTCGGCCAGATCGCGAAGCCTGATCTGCCAGCCCGGAGCAGTCCGCACGACCAGGAGAGCCTGATACTGCTGCGATGTGACGCCCGCCTCGGCAAGAGCCGCCTCGCTGAACGACAGGAACCGCCTCATGGCCAGCCGGAACCCGGCCAAGCCTTCATAGACGTCGTCAGCAAGGCCAGAAGTCCGGCGTCCCGATCGAGGCATGCGAACAGTCCTTCTCAAATGTGATGATGTGATATGAACAGCGGCACACGCTGGAAGAATGGTCGAGCTGAGCCGGCGAGGATGATAGTGAACGCCGCCGCCCATAATCCGTCCATGTTGCTAAAAAGACTGTGCCTATTTCGTGACTTCGTGAAAAAATTCTATCGTGCTTCAAAAATGCGAATCCGGAGCGCCGCAGAAGAACGTTTGAACGTCCGTCTTGGAAGAGTTGCCGACTTCTTTACCGGCTAGTCGCCGGCTACAGAGATCACTCTACTGATGCAGAAGAGCTGGTAGAAGGTGGCTGCGGCCCGCGACGATGATTGCACATCGGGTCAAGGCGGGCGATCCGGCCATCCACGAGATTGAACTTGTAGAGGGGCTTCTTAGTCCGCCTCTTCGGCCGCGGGTTCGGAGAAAATTTTAGACCGGACCTCTTCCACAGTTTTCCCTTCCGCACGAAGCGCGACGATCCTCCGTATGGTGGCGTAGGATTTCGGATCGTTTCGCTTGGCTGCCGAATGCCTGCACCACTCGTCGAGGAGGAGGCTTACAACGACGTTTTCGCCGGCTTCCGTCGACGCCGCTTCAGGGCGTCGGTGGAGGGCAAGGCAAGGCCAAGGAGCCCGAACAGCTTCAAACCTATGGCGGAGGCTGAAAATAACATCGCGTGATACTAATGGGTTTTCGCTACTCGGGAAATCACAAAGTTGATGGCGGCCCTCGCATGTTCCCTGGGAAAGGTTTTCCCAACTGGCGGCCTTCTCCTAGGTCAAATCGAACGACACCCATTCCAGGCGAGTTTCCTTGTAGACGCTCTGCGTTGGCACTAGCCTGGAGGGGTCGGCGAAGGATCCCAAGGCGACGGCTACCAGCTCTTTCCTGAATTCCGGCATCCAGAAAACCGTCGACCCGCATGCCGGGCAGAACCTGAATTCGATTGACTTCCCGCTGTCGCCCGTCCGGACGTAGCTGGTCGACACGCCGGACGTCTCCACCTGATCGGCGTGGAAGAAGACGGCTACTCCGAACGCACTGCCGGTGCGACGTTGGCAGGCCCGGCAATGGCAGGCGGAGATTTTGACAGGTTCTCCGACAGCGGTGATCGAAAGCTGGCCGCATGAACAACTGGCTGCTCGTTTCATTCCGTGTTCCTGCTAAATGATGTCCGCCAGAGCAAACGCACGCACCTGATAGCTGTTTTAGATATGCCGCCGCCGAGCCGAAGGACAGATTGACCAGTGTCCATCAGGCGCCAGGTCTCCCGCGCGTAGCATACCGCTCAGTAGATGATCGCGCATATTCGCCGGTCGTCTGTGTAGAACTCAGGTTACTCCGACTCCCTTTCGACCGCACGCCGCGCCCGGATAGCCGGGGCGATGAAGACCCGTGAAAGGCCATGATAAAGCGGCTCGCGCGAAAGAACGCGCGAAGTCACGTACCCGATCATCGAAACCGCCATGATCGGGATGACCGCCTGATGATCGCCGGTCATTTCCAGAATGATGACGAAGGCCGTCATCGGGCCCCGCACGGCGCCCGCGAAATAACCGGCCATGCCGAGGATGGCCGCCAGCGTGATGCTGGTGCCGAGCAGCGAGCCGACGGTGCTGCCGAAACCGGCGCCGACGGCGAGCGACGGCGCGAAGATGCCGCCCGGAATACCTGACAGCATCGACAGGAAGCTGGCAGCGAGCTTCTCGACGAAGAAGAGCAGAGGCAGGGCGTTGCCTTCGACCGCAGTTCGTGCCTGCTCATAGCCGGTACCGAAGGTCGTGCCACCTGATGCCACTCGCATGACCGCGATCGTCAGTCCGCAGGTGCCTGCAAGAGCCAGCATGCGCTTAAGCGGCTGTGGCTGCGCCCAGCGGCGGATCTTCTGGCCAAAGTGCAGCGCGAAACCGCTGAAGGCTGCCCCGAGCGCACCGCCGCCGACGCCGCAGATCAGAACCAGTCCACAGTCGCGAAGCTCCGTGGGTGCGGCCGATGCCATGCCGAAATAATTGTAGCTTCCGGAAATCCCGAGCGCGGCAAGGCCGGAGAGGATGACCGCCGTGAGCACCAGCCCGTTCGCCCGAGACTCGTAGGTCCGGCTCATTTCCTCGATCGCGAAGACGATGCCGGCCAGCGGCGTGTTGAAAGCGGCCGCAATTCCGGCCGCCGAACCGGCAAGGATCAGCCCGCGCGCCTGCGCCATGCCACTGAAACGGGCGACGACGGCGCCCAGGTCATCGATAATGGCAAGCGCCGCCAGAAAGATTTTTAGAGACGCCGGAACCCGATTCCCTAGGAGCGAAAGCACTCCGAGCGCGAAGGCAATGTCGGTGGTCATCGAAAGCGAGAAGACCGATAAAGAGACTCATTGTGAAGCCGATGCCACACAGAAGCGCCACACCTGTCATCTGCGTCCAGTTTGCCATTGCCGGAAGCTGTGCAAAGCGCAACTTCACCAGGAGACCGACGACAGAGAGAACCCGCCCGACCCAAAAGAAAGATGCCGATCCGGTAAGCGGCAGCAAAGGTCAGCGGAAAGGTAAGAGGGTTTCCAAACGCCGTCCCGAGCGCGGCCGCGATCATATCCGGATGGACCGCAATAGCCCCTTGGATGGCCAAACGACGGTACGGATCCGCTGAGCCAGTGAGAGCGGCTTCCGTCTCCTAAACAGCATTCATTGTCCTTCCGCCTGGCGCTGGACCTGCGATCGGTGGGTATATCGAGAGATCCACGCCTGGAATACAGGACGTCGATCGGTGCAGCGACCGCTTTTTTGCCCAGTCATTGATACACGTTGCTTTTCGCCCTCTTGGACTTGCCGGTCCGGCACGCAACAGGGACTCTCGATCGGGCACGGCGCCGTTCATACATCTCAAGGATTCGCCCGAAGTTGGTTCGCAGCAGCCTCGATGAAACCGACGGCGGTCGCCACGCCATCCTCGTCCCGAATCCTAGAGCCAACGGCGGCTGT
>NZ_JAPCZO010000051.1:0-21341 GCF_025941625.1 Rhizobium acaciae | reverse complement strand
TCTTCGAACCTTCGGATTGGTGCAAAGCTCACGGCCGACGGCATCGCCCTCCGAGGCATAGATCAGGTTCAGCACGCCGTCCGGAAACCCCGCCTTTTTCGCGAGCACAATCATTGCGCCCGCAACAAGCGGCGGTTTCGTCATCAGCGCGTGGAGGCCACAGCGAGCAGACTGAGGTCAAGGCCCCTGAAACGGATTGGCGTAGCCCATCCACCACGCAGATGGATCTTATCCAAAGAATCGATTTTGCCAGTCTTGTGCGAGCCACTAGACGACAGCAGGTGATCTGCCGCGAAGAAGCGATCGCTGCGTGAGGCGACCGTGAGCAGTTGCTGTAGCGTCACTCAGTGAGGGTATTCGAGTACGCCGCGACCGGCGTGGAAGGAACGCTAAGAGGGAATATGTGCGGGATTGTAGGTATCGTGGGAAACCAGCCGGTTTCGGAGCGACTCGTCGACGCGTTGAAGCGCCTGGAATATCGGGGCTATGATTCGGCGGGCGTGGCGACGATCAACGGCGGTGAGCTGCATCGCCGGCGCGCCGAGGGCAAGCTCGTCAATCTCGAGGCAAGGCTGAAAGAGGAGCCGCTGGCCGGCGCGGTCGGCATCGCCCACACGCGCTGGGCGACCCATGGTGCGCCGACCGAACGCAACGCCCACCCGCATTTTACCGCCGGCGTCGCCGTGGTCCACAACGGCATCATCGAGAACTTCGCAGAGCTGAAGAGCGAGCTTACTGCCGCAGGCGCCGAGTTCCAGAGCGAGACGGACACCGAGGTCGTCGTCCAACTTCTCGCAAGTCTGCGCCGAGAGGGCATGGGGCGGCGCGAGGCAATGCTCGCGATGCTGAAGCGCGTCAGCGGCGCCTACGCGCTAGCCGTCCTGTTCGAAGACGATCCCTCGACCATCATGGCGGCCCGCAACGGACCGCCGCTGGCGATCGGCCATGGCGAGGGCGAGATGTTCCTTGGCTCGGATGCCATCGCGATGGCACCTTTCACCGATAAGATCACCTATCTGATCGATGGCGATTGGGCCGTCATCGGGAGGACCGGCGTGCATATATTCGATATCGACGGCAACCCCGTCACGCGGCCGCGCCAGATCTCCACGGCCGCCACCTATGTGATCGACAAGGGCAATCACCGCCATTTCATGGAGAAGGAAATCTACGAGCAGCCGGAGGTGATCTCCTATGCGCTCGGCCACTACGTCAATTTCGTCGAGAACCGTGTGTTCCCGGCTTCCGATGTGATCGACTTCGCCAAGTTGGCGAGCCTTGCGATCTCCGCCTGCGGGACGGCCTATCTGGCCGGGCTGGTCGGCAAATACTGGTTCGAGCGCTATGCGCGCCTGCCGGTCGAAATCGACGTCGCTTCCGAGTTCCGCTACCGCGAGATCCCGCTTACACCGCAATCGGCGGCGCTCTTCATCTCGCAGTCGGGCGAAACTGCGGATACGCTCGCGTCGCTGCGCTACTGCAAGGCGCACGGCCTGAAGATCGGCGCCGTCGTCAACACCCGCGAGTCGACGATCGCGCGGGAGTCTGACGCCGTCTTCCCGATCCTTGCGGGACCCGAGATCGGCGTCGCCTCGACCAAGGCCTTCACCTGCCAGCTCGCCGTTCTTGCCGCCCTTGCCATTGCCGCCGGCAAGGCGCGCGGCACGATCAGCGATGCGGAAGAGCAGACGATGGTCAGGAGTCTCGCCGAAATGCCGGGCCTCATGGATCGGGTGCTGAACAGCGTTCAGCCGAAGATCGAGTCCCTGTCGCGGGAACTCTCCAAGTGCCGCGATGTGCTCTATCTCGGCCGCGGCACGAGCTTCCCGCTCGCCATGGAAGGCGCATTGAAGCTCAAGGAGATTTCCTACATCCATGCCGAAGGCTATGCCGCCGGCGAGCTGAAACACGGACCGATCGCCCTCATCGACGAGAACATGCCGGTGATCGTCATCGCCCCGCATGACCGCTTCTTCGACAAGACGGTCTCCAACATGCAGGAGGTGGCCGCCCGCGGCGGAAGGATCATCCTGATTACCGACGAGACGGGCGCTGCCGCGTCAACGCTCGACACGATGCACACGCTCGTCCTGCCGAATGTCGAAGAGATCGTCGCGCCGATGATCTTCTCCTTGCCGCTCCAGCTTCTCGCCTACCATACGGCGGTCATCACGGGTGCGCATGTGGACCAGCCGCGAAACCTGGCAAAATCGGTGACTGTCGAATGATCTTCAAGCCGAAGGCGGACGAGGTTGGGAAACGAATCTGAAATGAAGACAAAGGAAACATAGCGCGCTTCTATGCGATGTCGACGGAATCGAATCTCTTGGGCGGTTCCGCGCTCGTCCGCCGCCAAATCCGACAATTCCTACAAGGTGGCCTTACTCGGATGCATACACTAGACTTAGACAAAGTCAGACGTGAAGCACTGGCAATCAGGCGATCCCCATGGATTTTGATTGGCTCTCCTGGGTCGGCACGGCACTTGCTTCACCCAGCTCAACTCGGCGCGGCATTGACTGAGCGTCCATGAACAACCCACGAAACATGCAGACGTCACCGTTCGCTAGATTTCTGCGCGACTTTTGCAAGCGCAGCCGCGCACCGGTCGGAAACTGCTAGGGACAACAAAACAGGCCTCTTAATGAACATGCGTGCTGGAGCTATATTTGTATCATTTGACGCTGTCGCTGTTTCAGGAATTACTGTCGAAGCATTGAAGATCGCTAAAAAACTTTCGCGCAAAGGGATTAAATCCTATCTCGACCTGGGTTATGATATAAAAATAGATAAGGGGAAATTTAACAAACCTTACAAAAACGAGCACGAAATTTATAGCGATCTACTTACCCTGGTTCGCGTTGATGAAATTAACTGCATTCCCCACTATAATCTAGACTTTATAGAACGCTCGCACAACGTTCTTATCGGTCGCAAAACGATTGTTTCTTTGGAAGAGCAGGAAGAAATCGTCCTTGCAATCAACCAATCGTCTCGACAGCTGGCCCGTCGAATTGTTCAGTTATGGGAGAGGCTGAATATCATTCATGTGATCGTTGAGAACGGTACACTTCCAGAGAACATAATTTACACCAAAGCCCTTTATCTGGCGATTGACGTCTACGGGAAACGTCATGGGCTGGGCAATTTCGTTATCTGGCGCGATCACGATTTAATGTGGAATAGTGAAATGGCGGCGATGAAATACGGCCCAGCGCCGTATCCTCACGCCGTTAAGCCCGTCGCGTCCAGCCATATAACATACGTCACAGTCAATAATCACTTAAAAAACAAGCTTGAGGAGTGGTGCCATCATGGGGTGGAAATTAAGGTTAAGAAGAACGCCTATGATTTCACCAAGCTGGGTAATTATACGAACATCAGGGAAAAACTGTCCATTCGTGACAATGATATTCTGATAGCCCGCACCACACGCATTATTCCTCAAAAGCGACTTGACAGAGACATTTATCTCGTCAGCCGGCTCAACCGGCTTTTCCGTCAGAATGGTATCGATCGTAAGGTTTTTCTGGTTGTGGCAGGCGATCCTCATGAAGACCATGCTTCCTACCAGGAACTGAGAGCCTTAGCAACAACGTTAGGCGTGGAGTCGTTTATCAACTTTATTGGCCCTCTTCCGCATGAGCGTTCACAGATGCGTCTATACACTATTGAGGATTTGTATTTTTCTTGTGATCTGGTCTCGTTTCTGACGTCTTGGGGTTACGACAGCTACGGGAATCCCATTGGCGAAGCGATTAGCTTCCAGCGCTGTTACATCACCACCAATTACGAATATTACTGGGAGGTCTATGGTCAACATGGATTTGAAGCGCCCGTTATGGCGATATCAGACAAGGAAGATGGCTTGCCTGATGAAGCGTTTATTGATGATCTGTACCGATTTGTCAATAATAGGCAACTAATGAACGACGTTGCCCAGAGCAACTTTCAAATTGGCAAAAAGGTACTTTCCGACGACGTAGTCAATATTATGGACTTTGATTCCAGAGACAAAATGCGCGTCAATGTTTTTGTATCGGTTGTGCTGCCGGTTTATAACGAAAGCGAGTGCATCAATGACGTATTGCGCTCTCTTGTTGATCAGAAAACAAACGGCAGCATGATTTCTAATGAAAGTTATGAGCTTATTATTGTTGATAATAATTCGACGGACGACTCCATTGAGAAAATTCATGCCTTCAAGGCCAAAAATCCGCATGTGGATATTCATATTATCAAGGAAACCGTTCAGGGTGTCTCGTCCGCCAGAAAACGTGGCATGGATTACGCCTCTTCCCGCTCAAAAGCCCGTGACAGCCGCCTGGGCGTTCAAAAAAAGCATTACATTGTTTCCGTCGATGCGGACTGCAGGGTAGAGCCCGACTGGCTGCACGCGTTGATTGGTAAAATGGTGGAGGAAAATGCGGATCTGGGCACGTGCAATTATTATTACAACGAAGAATCCTTCCGTCACCGCCCCAACCTTTTCCAGGAGATCCAGAAAACCCTGCGCTGTCGTGACATGTCGTTCTCGTTGTTCGGCGGCTTTCCGGACGGCAAAGGTTTTGCCGTTGAGCGCACTCGCTACGACGAGGTGGGCGGCATCGAAATTTTCTATCAGTTAAACAATGGGCGCTTTGTAGAACACCTCTCCGATGACTGGGACTTTGGGATTCGGGTAATCGCCTGGGGAGGCAAGCCGGTTTACGCCCAGGATTCCCGAGTCGAAATTAACAGCCGGCGCGTGAATACCATCCTGGAGGAGGTGATCGCCGGTACCGCGTACGGACAGGATGGTATCATCATCATGAAAGACGTGCGTCCGGATGCGGAAGAGCAAAAGCCAATGATTTGCGACACCACTCCCACGCAGTCGCAGCAGGCCTGGTTCTACTCGATCAAGGACTACGTTCCCAAAAACATCGTGTTGCCTTCGTTACTCAACCCGCAGATCTTGCTGGAAAATCCCGCGGTGCGTGAATTCTTTACCGGACCGGTGGCTGACCGCTTGAACCGGCGAATCCATGAAATCAAGCACGAATCGCGCATTATCGACTTCAAAGCGATCCATGCTTATAAGACCCCGGCATATCGGCTTTATTTTGAATTCCGTAACGAAATTTTCAGTGCCCTGCGGCGCGCTGTTGGTGAAGACATCGGTTTTCCGCCGCCGTTACCGGCCTGCTTCGATGCGGTCGAACCGGAAGATTTCGAGCGCTTTGTCTACTACTTCTGCGAAGACCGTGAGTCCGGCGAAGCTCATAACTACTTCGCCAACGGCGGGGTATTCTGATGAGCGAAGCTCTGAACTCGCTGAACGATATCGATCGGAACTATCCGATGCCGCGAGTATACGATTTTCTCTCCCGTCCGGAGAACAGAGCTGTTCTGGAGTATGTGTTTAACGACTCGTTCGGTTGTCACGTTTTCCCCGGTGATATCTCCGGTTACCCATTCGATAAATTTTTCGATGACATGGACCGGGAAATCAAACGGGCAAAGCAGATACACCTTTGGTCGTATATCCCCACCTGCCGCTACCGTTGCCATTTCTGCCAATACCCTACAGTTACTCTGAACCCACAGGCCACTTCCTCGCAGGCTGTGTTCCGGGAACTAGTAGAATGTAATATCAAAGAGGCCACCATGTGGCTTCGGAGCGTTCCGTGCCTTGCACAAGCCGAAGTCGGCGAATTTAACATCTTCGGGGGCACGCCATCACTGCTTCCTGAACCTGAGCTACGGCGCCTGATGGATTTCTACCGAAGCAATTTTAATTTTTCTGCTGCCACCATGCGCTTTGAAGGCGAGCCGAGGACCTTGACCAAAGACTATCTGCAGCTTTTAAAAGAGTTGGGGTTTACCAAAATTAGCTTCGGAGCGCAGGCCTTCAACGACCGCATTATCGCGGCCTGCGGACGTATGCATTCTGCCGAAGAGTGCGTGGAAGCCATTTATAACGCGCGCGAAATCGGGATCGAATGGGTCAGTATCGACCTAATCTACGGCATGTTAGGCCAGAGCGTGGATGACGTGAAATTTGACATGGAGAAAACCCTCGAGCTGGAACTTTCTCACGTAGTCTGTACCAAGTTACACATGGAAGATTCCATGAAAAAGCGTACGGCCGTTTCCGGGGAACGAGAAAGCGTATGGCAGAAAAAGGGGCGTGTTAATATCAACAACATGGACTTCCCAGGGCTGGGTAAGCAGTACCAGATGCGCGAGCTGGTCGAGCAGTACCTCTTGCCCAGTTATCTGGAACACCCGACGATGTATTTCCACCGGAGCAATCAGCGTCCGGAAAAATGGAAAGGCTTAATTACCGACCTTGATACGCAGTACCCGGAAGTGGCCATTGGCCTCGGCGGTAGCTCGAAATGCACGCGGGCCGAGGCCATCAACATCACCGGCTACAAAAAATACAAGGAAGCTTTGGATGAAAACCGTCTGCCGATTGAGGAAAGCCGCGGTGTCTCCTCGCTTCAACGCGAAGTTAACGCCTTTAAAATGGCGCTTTCCACGCTCATTCCGGTGAATGACACTTTGTTCAGACAACGTTTTGACGGCAAAAGCTTTTTCGACAACCCGATTATCCGCCGTACGCTCACGACACTAGTAGATAAAGCGCTGGTCACCGCCGAAAGGGACACGGTGACCCTCACTCCCAACGGGGTGACGCTAGTCGAAGCGATAATTAACACCTTGTTCCTAACACCCGAAGCCTGAGGAGCGTCGGCTGCGCGTTGCACTCTAGACTCGCTGAGCCGTTGGGTAGGAAAGGCCAAGAACCTTTTCGCATTGTGATAGTTTGAGCCCCTGATCAACACGGATCGTCTTGGGATAGCCGACCTGGCGGCACCCCCGTTCGAGCGTTTGCACGACATCTTCACCTCGATAACTGTGACGCGGATCAAGCACTGGCACATAGCGCGAGAAGGTGAGAAGGTGTCGACCACCGTCAGAACCGCAGCTTCTTTCCGGTCGCGAGCTGATATCGAATTGTTGTTCAACCGACTCGATCCTAAATTTCGGATTGAATGGTTGTTGCAGTGAACAGCGAGGCATCCAGAGGCAGGTTTCCGAACGCGAGTTGGCACAGGAGATAGTTGGCTCCTGCCGCTTCCAGCTGGTTGGAAAGAGCTCGTCGGACAGAAGCCGCCGTTCCCGCTACACATAATTCACTCTCGATTGCTGCATCGAACGTCAGCGGCAGGTTTGGTGGAGTCGGGATCGCATTGAGGTCGTAAAGGAATTTAAAGCTCTGAAGCCATCTTTCGTAAGCAGGTGCGGCCAGTGAATACGCCTCCTTCTCAGACCGTCCAATCACGACCATTCGAAGCAGGCCTAGAAATGGCGCCTGCCCATCCGCCCCAATGGTGTGCCTTCGACTGGCGCGGAAGGCGTCAGTGATTCTGCGAACAGAAGCGGAAGGACCCACACACGCGATGTTTGCGCCGTTCACAGCCGCCCAACCCGCGGACTCGGGTCGACTGGTGGCGATCCATGTCGGCGGATGCGGACGCTGATAAGGTCTGAGCGTTAAAGGAACGTCCTTCACCTCAAAATGGTAGCCTTGATAGGATAGCGTGCCCCCTTTCATCGCTTTGACAAGGATTTCGCTCGCCTCCGCATAGCGTTCTGATACGGCTTCTGCATCAACCCCGAAGTACCCCAATTCGATCGGGAGGGAACCGCGGCCTATACCCAGTTCAACTCTGCCACCGCTCAGTTGGTCCAGCATGCAAATCTCTTCGAACGCGCGCAGCGGATGACAAAGGCTAAGCAGCATCACCATGGGGCCGATACGAAGATGACGGGTGCGCTGTGCGACGCTCGACAAGAACAGATTTGGCGACGGACCTCTCCCATGCGGAGTAAAATGGTGTTCTGCGAGGTGATAGCCATAGAACCCGAGGCGATCGCAGGCCTCCGCCAGCACCAGGCGATCTTCATATTGCCGGGCGATATCGCTGCCGTCCTCGTCCAGGTGATCGAAGATGCCGATGACTAGCTTTGAAGAAGAGGGTGTTTTCATTCGAGGATCTCCAACTTTGACGCGGAAGCTTCAGGCGATGGTCCGAGAGACGAAACACGCCGGTTTCTTTCTGGAGTCGGGCTTTGTCCTTGCCTGGCTCTAGGTCGCTCGTGCGAGCCTAGCGGTCTTGTTCTTTCCAGATACGTTGAACTGCTAGGCAATGGGAAAGCGCCGGGCTTGCTCTGGAGCCACGGACCATCGCCTCTGTGATTGGTGGACCAGAGACTAAAGCTGCTCAGCAGCCGACATGCTCATGCATGACGCTTCGGGAAATCTCACGGACGGCTGCAACAAACGCATCCATCTGAGACCTTGTACCGATGCTAACGCGGATGCAATTCTCCAGGCCCTTTTCAGGAAAGACAGCAACAAGTATCTTTCGGCTTTCCAGGCATGTTAGCCACCAGCTTCCGTTTCGTCCCAGCGGTACACGGGCCAGCAAGAAATTCGCGTGGGAGGGAATAACAGAAAATCCAAGTTGCGACAGAGCAACACTCACTCGCTGTCGTTCCTGCTTGATATATCGGTGGTTTTCTTCATAGGCGGCGCATTGCGAAAGAATGCTGATGCCAATCGCATGGCCGATCACGTTCATGTTGAAGACGTTCTGGATGTTGCGCAACCTTCCAATTACTTCAGGATGACCCAATCCGAAACCAACGCGGATGCCGGCGGCGGCATAGCTTTTCGAAAATGTTCTAAGGATAAGAAGATTCGAATGACGCTCTATGAGGCGTAGAGCATTATCAGGTGCGAAGTCGACATATGCCTCGTCCAGGACTATCAAGCGATCCGATTGTGTTACGAGGCACTCAATATCGGCCACTGGAACAAATGTTCCGGTCGGATTATTTGGATTTGCTAGTAGGATGAACTTGGCATCTTTCGCGGGTCCGCGAAGCAGCCGCTCCATCGGCAAGGAATAGGTTTCGCTCCATCCAATGTCGAGAATTCGGGCGCCCTGCAACATGGCTAGTTTGCGGTTGAACGAAAACCCTGGCGACATCATCGCGACGCTGTCGTTCGGCGCGAGGAAAGCTCTGTAGATGAGCCCGAGAAGTTCCGACGATCCGTTTCCGGCGATTACCTGGTCCCGAGAGAGGCCGTAGGCATTGGCGGCTGCGTCCCTCAAGCTGAGGTTGTCATCTTCTGGATATAGGTACTGCCGTTCGAGGGCCGAAATCGCACCTCGCATGACGACGGCAGGCAACGAAAATGGATTCTCATTCTTGTTTAGCTTGATGTAGCTATCATCCGGCGCTGTCGAATTGGAGGGCAGAGCATCGAACTGTCTCGCCACCTGCGAGAGAGACGAAAGCACACTCTGCAGTTTTGCATCCGGCATAATTTTCTCCGCTTCGATTGCTAAAGTAAAGACGGGGAGACGTCTCGCGTATGACTCCGCGTTCCCCATGTCGACTGCGGACGAATTCCCCCTCTGACAGAGTGCAGCGCCGCAAAAGCATATCCACGAGACCAGAACGAGTGAGGAGGGTCAATTGCGGTTACTGCATGATATAATTCCATCATGGCCTCGGTCATTCTTTCATGGTGCGGCAAAGGCTTTCCGGCACAGGGAGCCGAATGATAGGGGGGCTTTCGGCTAGCAATCTGCGTCGTCAATTCACTCCCAATTTCGCGTCTCGAGGAACTCCTCGACTTTAAGCGCGAGTTGCGCCGGTTCGTGGCCAACGGTTTTGAGATGCAATTCAGGGCTTTCGGGTACCTCGTACGGAGATGACACGCCGGTGAAGTTCGCGATCTTACCGGCGAAGGCTTTCTCATAGAGGCCCTTCGAATCGCGCCGTGCGCATTCCGCTAATGGCGTGTCGACGAAGATTTCGATGAACTCACCTGGGCCCATCAGCTCGCGCGCCATGCGGCGCTCGTCTCGGAAGGGCGAGATGAGGGAGACGATTACGATCAGTCCTGCATCGGCCATCAGCTTGGCCACTTCCGCAACGCGGCGAATATTCTCAACGCGATCAGCGTTGGTGAAACCAAGATCGCGATTGAGGCCGTTACGCACATTGTCGCCGTCTAGCAGATAGGTGTGCCTGCCACGTGCATGCAACGACCTGTCGAGTGCATTGGCGATTGTTGACTTGCCAGATCCGGATAGACCGGTGAACCAAAGAATGGCCGGGCGTTGATGCTTGATCTCGCTACGGTCTGCCTTATTCACGTCGAAACCATGCCAATGAACATTACTGGAACGGCGTTTCTGGGGAGCGATCATGTCGGTGCCAAAGGTCGCATTGTTAGGACGAGTTCGTCGCTATCTCGCGGCATCTCCACCTCGTTGTGCTATCGTTCGCAGAGGAAAGGAGTGGCCACGCTGAAAAGAGTGCCTTCTTCGTGAAGCGCACGCGAACCGCGGAGGAGTGTTTTCCCGTTAAAATAGAGCATAGTGGGCCTGCGGGACGGTTTGAATTGGTTCAGGCCATGGTCTCAGAGACCAACAGGAGATATCTAATTACCGCTCTTGTCCAGTACTTCGCCGACATCAAAAAAGCCCTCGTAAGGCCCGTTGGCAAAGTGACGCCGCAACTCTTGAAAATTCTCTACTGTTTGGTCGAGCGACCGCTGTTCCTGTCGCTGGAGCATGGCGTCACCAGTAAGTTGACGACTAGGAACTCCCAAGAAATCCCAGATCGTTGATAAGCATTTGTCGGGGTCACCCAAAAGACCCTCGTATTCGATCTCAAGCATGTTGCTCGAGGCAAAGGAGCGCGTGACGCGAGTGTGGAAATCCTCGGTGGTCTTGAAGTACGCTTCGCAGTCAGCGATAGTCAATGTAACGCGGGGCGGCGAAGCTGGGTCCTTGTCAGAACTGAACTTCAGCCATTGCCCAGACTCCCTCGCCTGCACCAAAGAACGCAGCGCTTCCAATGCGTTTTTGCGAACCATGATGATGACCTTGAGGCCCGGCCAACAGACCAGTTCGGAAAAAAAACCTGGCCGTTCGCGGAACTGAGGTTCGTTGATCTTGCAGCCAACGTGCGTCACCTTCGTCTCCTTGCGTGCAGGACAGCGCAGGTAGGCGAGCTCGAGCAGTTCACGATTGCTGCGCAGCAGGCGGCTCTTATCCGGCCAATTCGCATCATATTCATTGAGCAACTCACCATTGCTCAAGACGTTCGGATGCTTGTTTAATAGTGCTTCCAGGTAATGGGTGCCGGTCCTTGGCATCCCAAGGATTACGAACGGTTCAGGTGACAGTGCGGAATTGATCATTGTAAAAGCCAGCTCTCTACGCTTTTGATCAGATTGGCGCGTGTATAGCCAACGCGACCATAGGGAGTTTGCTGGCCTGGTCGAAAACGGCCGACGACCTTGGTCGCAAGCGCGATGTCTTGCCTGCGGCCGATATTGGCACCTCCAAATGTGCCCGTGCGGGATGGACTTGGGTGCAGCTTGGCAGCATCGACAAAGTTGATGCCGGGCTCCAAAGCTGCACCAAGTTGCACGTGCGCCTCGGCTTCAGTGTTCCGCTTCACGACGCCCAAGCCGAGCGCGCTTATCTTTGGGCCGCTGCGGCCCAGTTCACTATATCGCAACACGGATCTCCTTCTCGAAACGGTGGTGAGTGGCATCAAGGCATGAGGCGTCGGCGCAACAGGAAGGCTGACAGGAAATACGGCAATACTGTGTAGACACATAGCACCCCGATGTGCAGAGCGACACTCTCGCCAGGTCGGCCAAGCAGTGCCGGACGGATGAGCTCGATCGAATGCGTAAGCGGCAGGAAGCGCCCCACCTGCTGGAAATGGGTGGGCAGTTGCGAAACGGGGAAGACTGCACCGCTCAGAAACAACATTGGTGTGAGGACGAGTGTTTGATAAAAGATGAAATAGTCATAGCTGGGCGCAAGTGCCGCGACGACCATTGCCAAGCTCGCGAATGCAAAGCCAGTGAGGACAACAATCGGCAGCGCATAGAGAACGGATGGAAATGCGGCATAACCCAGAATACCGGCAACAGTCATGATTCCCGTTCCGGCCAGAAAGGCCTTCGTGGCTGCCCACGCCAATTCACCGACAACGATGTCGCCGAGCGAAAGTTGCGTGCACAGCATCGCCTCCCAGCTGCGCTGAGCATGCATGCGAGCGAACGACGCATAGATCGTTTCAAACGTCGCGGAGGTCATCGCGCTTGCGGCGACCATGCCGGCCGCCAGAAACGCAATATAGGAAGTGCCGTCAACGCGACCGACCATCATTCCGAGGCCAAAGCCAAGCGCGAACAAATAGATTAAGGGGTCGGCGAGATTCCCCAGTATCGACGCGGGCGCGATCTTCTTCCATGCCAGGTAGTTGCGCCGCCATACCGAGATCCAGTTCCACGCATTGGCGGGCATAGCCGCAGACCAGCCTTCAACCATTGTTTCATTTCTCCATGTCGCGGCCGGTCAGCCGCAAGAAAACATCCTCCAGATTCGGAGGGCGCTGCAAAAGCCGCAGACCCGCGCGCCCGCGTAGTTGCTCGTGCACCTGCTCCGGATCGGGCGCATAGCAAAAAATGGTTTCGCCGCTCACTTCGATGCGCTGCGAATACGGACTAATGAGCGCGCGCAGTTCATGGGGATTGCCGCCGTAGATCTCGAGCACGGGGCACCCGATCTGCTCATCGATCAGCGCGTGTGGACGGCCTTCGGCGATGATGCGTCCTCCATCGAGCACGCACAGGCGGTCGCACAACCGTTCGGCCTCTTCCATAAAGTGGCTCGTCAAAATAATTGTCTTGCCTTGGGCCAGCAGCAAGCGCAAGCGTTCCCAGATCAGATGGCGAGCATGGGGATCGAGGCCGGTGGTCGGCTCGTCCATTACAAGCAGTTGCGGGTCATTGATCAGCGCACGCGCGAGCGTCAGGCGTCGCTTCATACCGCCGGACAGTGCAGAGACGCGCGTATCCGCCTTGCTCTCAAGGCGGGCGAACTCAAGCAGCGCCGGGATCGCCGCTTCGATCTCGTATGTGCTCATACCGAAGTAGCGCCCGAACACTAACAGATTCTCGCGCACCGTGAACTCGTGGTCAAGATTGTCGAACTGCGGGACCACGCCGACGCCAGCGCGCGCTAAGCGGGCGCGCGTTGGCACGGGCATGCCGAGTACTGTGATCTTGCCGGCGTCCGGTGCTGCCATGCCAAGAACCATACGCATGATCGTGCTTTTGCCCGCGCCGTTTGGTCCCAGCAGGCCGAAGCACTCTCCCTTTGCTACAGTGAACGACAACCCGTCGACCACGACCTTGTCCTGATATTTCTTGCTTACGCCGGCAAGGTCGACTGCTAGCTTTGACATGCGTTCATTTTACCGTGTTGAATGCGTCCCCACCCGCACGCCACAATTTCACTGGGGAAGAAGCCACCCTCATGGCAATTGGCACTCGTATTGCCCAGCAGCGGCATGCCCGTGATTTTTTCATGTTCGACGAGTAGTTCAGCGACGTTGTCCGGAGAGCTCCTGGCAATCGTTTGCAATCGCGCAATGTCTGGCAAGGTCGCGGCTGATGCCGTGGACTTATCCCCCTTCTCCAGCTCAATGCAGAAGACGAGCCTTCCATTCTCAACAAGGGCGATCGCCTCGCCATGGGTCAGCTTCATGCCAGTGACGCGCATAGTGTCTCCATGCAAATTGGATCCATTAGATTTTCCGAAACCGCGCGAGCAAGCAGTCTTCGTTGGCCGACGCACCCCGGCAATCAAGTCGCTCCGCCTCGATCAACATTTCGTTCAGAATTGCCATGACGGTCTCAGCACCAGCAACGTGGCCCCAGCGCTGGCAGTTCGCATCGCGGGCCGATCCAAAAACCAGGTGTCCACCTGGCGCAAGCATGCTCACAAGGTTACGAACAGCGCCGCGCATCGCGGCGATATCCTCAAGGTAATAGAGAACTTCGGCCACGACGATCAGATCGAAAAGCAGCTTAGTCGAGAACTGTTGAACGTCAGCGACTACCCAGCTGACGTGTGACGGCTCCTTCATCCGCTGTCTCGTTCGAACAATCGCTTGCGGCACAACATCAATCACAGTGAGCCGCTTGCAATGAGGCGCTAGTATTTTCGTGAATGCGCCGGCCGCGCACCCGACTTCGAGTGCGTTTGTGATGGGACCTTGGGAAAGCGATAAGCGAAGCATCTGCGCATGCCGCTCCCGCTCGAACTCATTGCCGTCGAGCCGCCAAGGGTCCTCCGCCGCCAGCTCACTGTGCAATAATTGGTAGTTGTTGACCTGCGTCAAAATTCGCCCTCCGAGTAACAAAGATCAGTCGTCGCTGTAGACACCTGCAGGTGTCACGGTTGAAGAGTCCCTTGCAAGATTCAGTCTCCGAAGCGGCGCTGCATTTCCCGACGTTCCTCCAGCGCTCGCTTCGGACGTCGGGTGTTCTCCACCCTCGGATGTCATGTTCGCAGGAGAGCTGCGCGATAGCCAATCGCTATTGCTCAAAGTGCACAAGGCGTAGGCCTTCATAGGGAGTAAAAAAAACAGGTTGATGGGCGTGTGCAAAGAGAAGGCCAGAAATCGAAGTTGCCGAGCACGGACGGCGGCCACGGCGCAGCGGATCATGGTCATGGAGGCAATCATCATGACTGTCCATAAAGGCACCGTCGCTGTCAGCGCGACTTGCAGGACCCCCGCTAGGACCGCGAGCGCGAGAAGTAGCGATCCGAGATTTTGGCCGATCACGTCCAGCGTGATATAGCGATCGAGGCCCGGTAGTAGTCGCAGCGCTAGCAAAGTGTCGCGGAAAGTGCTCCGTGCCCAGCGCAGTTGTTGGCGCAGATACGGGCCCATCCTATCCGGGACGACGGTTGCTGCTATCGCGTCCGGAACGTAACCGGTTCGAAAACCTGCTTTCAACATCAAAATTGTGAGGTGGCGATCCTCACCGAAGTCGCTTGGCTTGCCCCGGAAAAATTGCGACTCGTACTGGTCAAGTAGCGACAGGAGAGCAGACCGGCGATATATGGCACATGGGCCGCAGCAACACATAACGGCACCGAAGCGAGCCTGTGCCGCACGCTCCTCATTGCAAGCGAGCCAGTACTCCATGTCAATTAACCGAGTCAACCAAGTGTCGTTTCGGTTGCTAGCGGTCAATTGACCCATGGCCGCTCCGATCTCGGGATTTTGCATCTTCAGCGCGAGCTTCGTGACGACGTCGGACGCTAGTGTCGAATCCGAGTCAACGTTGAGCACCAAATCTCCAGATGACCGGCGTATCGCAGCGATCTGAGCCTTGCGCTTTCCGACATTCTCGCGGAGCAGAATGAAGTCGAATCTCGGATCCCCCGCATAGGTGTGGTGTACACGTTCCAATTTTTCGCGATTAGCAGAACCGTCATCAACCACGTAGACGCGCAGTTTTCCGGCGTAGTCCTGATTTGCAATGGAAGCCAGGCACTCGGAGAAGGTGTGTGGGTTCTCGTTATAGCAGGGGACAATGATGTCCACGCTTGGCAGAAACGCGAAGTCCTCCGAGGCCGACGATTGGTCTTTCGGCTGAGCATACAATGTCTGCATGCTTTTATAAGCTGTGGAGAGCAGCGCATAACAGGAGACAGCGCCAATGCCGATGGTGTTAAGCAGGTCCATGGGATGTCACTTTGTTAAGGGATGTTGAGGAAGCGCGCAGATTCCAAATCCGCGCTCGTGTAAGGCTGGAATAAGGCGGGACAGCGCAGTAACGGTTTGGTCGCGCAGACTGTCCGCAGTGCCCGGCCTGACCTCGTCGGGAGGGCATCCATCGTGCAAAAGCACAATTGCGCCTGGCTGGACAGAGGAAAGCACGGTATCGACAATTGCGTCGACGCCGGGCCGAGACCAGTCCCGCGGGTCTACCGACCAGTGGAGGGGCGCCAGTCCAAGGCCCGCTGAAGTAGTAAGCACCTCATCGGTCCAGATGCCATAGGGCGCGCGCACATACCGGATCGACGCCTGGGGGCAGGCCATTCTAACGACTCTATTCGCCTCAAGTATTTCATGGCGAACATCGCTGGTTCCGCATCTGGACAGATCTGGATGTGTCATCGTGTGGTTAGCGACTTCGTGTCCTTCTACAATCATTCGACGGATTAGTTGCGGCTGTTCTGCCGCGTAGGCGCCGATAACGAAGAATGTTGCCGGCACGCGGTGTTTCTCCAGAACGTCCAGGATTTCCGGCGTGGAAAGTGGATTAGGACCATCGTCAAACGTCAGATAGACGTTGCGACCACCAGTGCTGTTGCTGCATGTGCTTTGCACCCTTGATAAGCAGTCAAAATGCGTCACAGCTCTGGTCCATTCCGATCAATGAGCGCGCCGGTCGGCCAATCAGACATGGCCGATCCAACTGGCAAAACGACGACGAGTACGTCTTCCAAGCGGGTGGGGGGCAGGTCGAGATGCGCATCTGGGAGCGTGGATCGCACGCGAACCCCCGACAGAACGGCCGCAGGCAAGTGTCGGCCGAACCTTTCGACGTGTTTTTGCAACGCGTGCCGAACAGCACCGAAACCGAATGGGACACGAAGTTGCTGCAATACTGGATACATAACGCGAAGCGAGTGGCTGATTCCAAGCCCCTCAAGGTCCGGCCGTACTCCATACAATCCCAGCTCAGCCACTAGCAGATCGACCTCACCAACCTTGATGAACCGGCGCAGCAAGCCGATGTGAGCCGCTACACCGTTTGAGTCGTGGGCGATTGCTCGCAGCTCAGGCCTGGCTCCGGCCCAACTCCGACTGCCTTGAAATGGTTTTGCGTTAAAGGCGCCAGTTGGTCCATAAGTGTTCCGAAAGAAGGTTGCGAGTTCGACATGCTCGTCGAGCTGCAATTCACTTTCCCAGCGCAGCGTCCATCGCACCTGAGAGCGCACGAAAGGCCTCCTATTTCTGTCTCTGGAGACGCGTACCCAATGCGGTCACGGCGGTCCATTTGACGTTCGTCAAAAGTATGCTTTTTTAATGCAGCAGCTCCGCAAATTCGCAAAATCGTTTTTGTGGATGGCACCAATCCACGCCATGGAAGTCTGCGAGTATCGGTTGATTGCTCCCCCGCAATCAAAGGGCGAGCACGGCCGCGAGTTGCCGGCATCAATTTGTGCAGAAGGGAGCCGGCCGCGGCATAGTCATCGATCCTTTCGATCGGTCGGGCTTGAGGCCGGCCCATTGTCGCAAGCCTTTTTGAAGATTTGCCGCAACCGCATTACCGGCAGTCTGCATCGAGGCGCGGCATGCCAAAGCGTTCCTCAATGTGCAGGTAAACAAGACCGAGCGCAACGACGCGCGCGGCCATTGCACAGGTGGCGCGTCCTGTTCCGCCCGGTGCATGTGAAGTCATTGGAGAACCAAAAGCGCCAAGCCTTGCTGACGGCGGCGCGACCTATCGCAGGTAAAGACAATGGCCATGAAACCGACATTCGCGACCTATTGCACATTTTGGGCTCAAGTGTCGGGTCGTAGGCTCCGGTCAAATTCGGGAAGCGGATCCGCGAGATCATCGATGGCCTGTCGCTTCAATCGCGGTCAACCGCACCTATACCGGAGTCGCCGCTTATTATGGAAGTGCTGTCTTGCCGACGCGCCCGCGCCGGCCACGGTGCACCTTGTTGGAGTGGTTGAGCGATGCGGATCAACGGCGCCGGCGCCGCGGCTTCAGCGATCACAGATTTAACTAGCCAAACGGTCTCGCCTTCTCCCGCGACAATCGAAGCGCGGCGAATACCGCATTGGTTCAAGACGTGCTCTTTTCTTTGGCCGTCAGCAGCCGTGTTCGGGGTCGACCGGCTTTACCTGTGACTGTGCGGGGTGTTGGTAAAAGGCATCCGCCAAAATATGGTGATCATGGCGATAAACTTCAGCCATGATATTGTAGAGTTCAGGATCGTGAGCCCTGAAGTCCTCTGATGTGACAACTGTGATGTCGCCACGGCGGTAGGCCATATTCGTATTAAACCAATATCGGGTGCCTTCAGCCCAGTACTCGTCGACATTGTTCTCCATATACGCACACGCCCACAAGCCCTTCTTTTTGGCGCTAGTGTAGGCCTGCTCGACACGTGCAACCAGTTCAGAATCCACCGTGCGCAGTGCTTGGAACATATTATGGGAGAACTCATGAACAAGGATGTTGCCTCCGTAATACCGCGTTCCCGGCACGGCCATCAAATTCTCGGCGGCCCCCGTCGTGTAGAGCCCACCGAGGCCGCGCGCCCGCTGCGCCCAGTATTCCCGGTCCGTCATCTTGCCGATCGTGTGGGCGTAATTCCGCCGTTCGCCAGGAGTGAGCCGCGGATCTTCGGGAGCCGGCTTCTTCAAATCACGCTGTTCGGGAATGTCAGTGGTCGTCTCATCAATTGCCATGACGCCCACCCGCGCCCCAGCCCGGATCATAGCATCGCGGACATCACGCCGTTCTGATAACATGTAAACGATAATGTCACGGGCTATCAAGAGTGCCGTGTCTGGAACCTTCTCGGACGAGATAACAGGTATTCCTGCTGCGTCAGCGTATTTCGCGTAGAACGGATCCAAACCGAGCGTTTTCGGCGGGCTGCGTACTATGAATTTACCGAAACTGGATACGTCACCCGCCGGCATCTGCGACGCGGATGACTCCTGATTGCCGCCACCTAGGTTAACAGTGGGCGCAGTTGAAAGACAATTAGCGCAAAGCGCTATCGCCGTCGTGCAGGCGTACATTATGGTCGCAGTCTCATTCATTTGGTGTCGCTCCTACCGGCTCGCGATAAGAAGCGGCAAAAAGCGTGCCGCTACGGGAAGGGCCGCAAAATCCATATTCTACCGGTCATTGGGGGTTTGATTGAAAGCGCATGTAGTACCGAACCGAACATTTCAGGTCGCGAACTCGCCAGTTGTCGCAACAGCACCTGTCAGGACTCGGGAGCAACGGCGAACGACGGTCGCGCCTATGCCGTTCGCCCCGCCCGTGGCAAGCACGATCCCGCGCCCCGATGTGCTCGAACCTGAATGCGGTCGCCTCTGGCCATCCTGGACACGGCATCCGTTCCATGACGATGTTTATTGCTTGTCCAAAGTAGCGCGCATCTGTGCTGTTTGTCACCGTCCGGCCAAGCAAGCTGCGTCGTGCTGCGCGTTTGACGCTAGGTGGGGCACATCGGAGGTCATTCATCACCCTCACGATAGTCTTGCGACTGGTAGCGAACTCTATGGCAATGCTCAGTTCTTTGGGCACGTCTCTCAGCGCGGCCAGACCGCCAAACCAAAAAGAGCAAGCCCACGAAATAACCTACCTGAAGAAGCAGCGAACCGGCGAGCGTTGTGACGATTGCCCTGCTGATGGAATGCCAGACGAGGTAGACCACTACGGGGTTGGTGCACAAGAACAGCAGCAGGATGCGCCAAAAGATTCCGAAGGACAACGTCGTTCTCTCCTGATGTATTCGTCAACTCAAGCAACAATCGTGTCAGCCGCAACATGCGTCTGGCAGTTCTTCGGACAGACGCGGGCACAAGCTCCACAGCCGATGCAGCGCCCAGTATCGTCGACCACCATGATCATGCGATTGAGCTCTCCATCGAAGTCCTCGTCCTCGTCGTCACAGATGCCAAGGATCTCACCCGCGTCGTCGACGCCGTAAAGGTGCATGACCTGGCGCGAGCACACCTTTAAAAAGGTCAAGTGGCGGCAGAAAACTCATTGATTGGCTTTGGGTGTTCGCCTGACGAGCCTCAGGAGGATGGGTCTGCGGCCAGCGCGCGACGCATAGCTTCATTCAGTTGAACACGCTGCGCCTGCCACTGTCAGCGGAAAAGGAAAGCGCCCGCCCGAGGGACGGGGGCACGGTTCAGCATGGGTTTCCGGGTCAGACGAATATGAAGTCCGATGCGGTCAGGCCCAAGCCGGCCAGGCCGTCCACGTTGTGCACATTGCTCAGGTGGGCGAACTCATCAACCTGGTTCTCGGAGGTGACGTAGGCCAGATTCGCCGTCATGGAGTTGTACCCAAAGTAGACGATAATGTCGCCGGCGGTCTCGCCGGAAATGGCACTGGCTGCGTCAGAGCCGTTGAAGAAACCCCGATCGGTGATCACGGCGACCTGCTCCCCGTTAGCATCCGAGGCCGGGCCGCTGTAGAAGGAGTCCACCTGATTGCCAGATCGCGTGCTGTCGTGATTGACGAAGTTCGCGCCAAAACCGTCGTCGCTGCCAAAGCCGACCGCATCGAATGCGAAGGTGTCCGATGTCGGGTCGAAATCCAAGATGGTGGTGTTGTCCGAATCCGGCCCATAGTGTGGGTCGTATCCGGGGATCGGATTGTGGAACTGGAACACAAAGGTGTCGTTGCCGGTGCCTCCCGTCAGAGTATCCCTTCCGTTACCGGCGAAGAGGACGTCGTCGCCGGGGCCGCCGTAGAGTTTATCATTGTCCTCAATGACGATTCGCGGTTTGTCGCGGCCGTTGTCGCCATAGAGGTAGTCGTTACCCTCATCGCCGAAGACGTGGTCACTGCCCTCGCCACCGAAGACTCGGTCATTGCCCTCGCCGGCGGAGATGGCATCGTTTCCGGCACGACCGTCGATCCAGTCATCGCCCTTGGGGTCGGTGAGTATATCGTCACCATTGCCGCCAAAGAGACTATTGCTGCCCGAACCGCCAAGAATTGGTTTTTCCATCGCGAATACTCCTTATTAGACAGCCCACCTCGTTCATATTGCTTATCGGCCAATTAGAATAATCCATTGTTTTAATAGAAAGCATCGACATGGCAGATACATCCACGTGCGCTTCGCCTCTCCGTTAGGGGCAGACAAGGCTGGTTCGCCCAGCTATCAATCTGAAGGGACGGTCCGCCAAACGTGCAAGAAGATCGGCCCGAACAGGGAGATCGTCAGGAGGCATGTCGAGGGGCATGCCGATGGACTCGAACGTCAGCACTCAGCCGACGGCGGCGCGGGCCATTATGGCGAGCATCACGAAATCCGTCCCGATCCCTGCCCCACCACCACATCGTTGCAAAACCGCTCCTCTGGCGACGATACGCCGCTGAGCGCATTTTTGGCCGAAGTCAAGATCGCGGACAAACGGAAAATTTACACCAGTGGGTGGTTCACTCACGCGATGCTGCATATGCCATCCCTCTCTGTCATCAGGATCTTCGCATCCGCTGTCCGGCTTGAACTTTCCATCCGCGGCGGTCCGGAGCTCGCCGGGCATCCCGAAGAAATGGTTTCCTTCATCGACGAGCGGTTCCGTATTCCGGCATTCCGGGACCCCTTGAGCGAGACAGACGAGGACGGATCAGCCCGCGAGGTCACCGCAGCGTTCGAGCGTCA
>NZ_JAPCZO010000050.1:0-22115 GCF_025941625.1 Rhizobium acaciae | reverse complement strand
ACTTTTTCCGGGGCCGTTTCTATTTATTTCGTAGAAATCGCGATCGGTCGGATTGCGAGCAGCGGCGCGGCGATCAAGCAGAGATGATCCGTCCGAAAACGAGACCGATGACTATCTCCGTCAGTCATGATTTACGGAGAATCTTCTTTAACGCTTTTAGTCTAATTTAACCTTGGTCTATCTCCCGGGGGTCTCGATGCTGCGCCTTTTCTCTACGTCGATCGTACGCCAGATCGTTGCGATCACGCTGTTTCTGCTGGCGATCAGCACGGCCGCCATCGTCGGCGTGACCTATTACAATCTGAGCCATCATGTCATGGACGGAGCTGTCTCCGACGCCAGGGATGCCACCCGCGCGATGGCCGTCCTCTACGGCGCGGCCGATCAGGCTGCAAAGATCGAGCTGAAGGACAATCAGCTCTCCACTGTCACGGAAGACGCTATTCCCGCTCTTGCCGACCATTCGCTGGTCGACCGCACGGCGCAATCGATCGCCGGTGTTGCGACCATCTTTCAAAAGCAGGGCGGCGACTACGTCCGCATCTCCACCAACGTCAAGAAGGAAAACGGCGACCGCGCCGTCGGCACCAAGCTGGTCGCCGAGCACCCCGCCCAGCCGGTTCTCGCCAGGGGCGAGGCTTATTACGGTCCGGCGGAGCTTTTCGGCCGCAAGTTCATGACCGGTTATTTCCCCATCAAGAACGCCTCGAGCGCCAATGTCGGCATTCTCTTCATCGGCATTCCGATGGAGGTCTATTACCAGCGCATGTATGAGCTGCAGATGCTGGTTCTCGGCGTCGGCGCCATCGTCATGCTGATCGTCGGCGTTCTCGCCTTTTATGCGATCCGCCTGTCGGTGAAGCCTTTGCAGGCGCTGACGACCAGCGTCCACTCGATTTCCGCGGGCGATCTCGAAGGGGCGATCCCTTGTGTCGAAAAGAGCAACGAGTTCGGCGACATCGGCCGGGCCTTGGCGCTTTTCCGCGACAGTGCCCGTGCAAGGCGCGACCTGGAAACCCAGGCTGCCGAACAGCGCGAATTGAGCGATGCCGAGCGCGCCAGGAACGATGCCGACAAGCGCTCGCTCGACGGCCAGATCGACTTTGCCGTCAACCAGCTTGCCGCCGGCCTCGGGCGCCTGTCGCAGGGCGATGTCTCGCAGACGATCGGCACGCCATTCGTCGGCCGGCTGGAGCAGCTGCGCGTCGATTTCAACGCTTCCCTCTTGCGGCTCCAGGATACGCTGTCCGGTATCCGTGATAGCGCCGCGACGATCCAGCGCAACAGCGGCGCCGTTTCCGTCTCTGCCGGCGAGCTTTCGAAACGCACCGAGGCGCAGGCGGCGAACCTCGAAGAGACCGCGGCCGCGGTGGAAGAGATCACCGTGACGGTTCGTTCGTCCGCCGAGCGTGCCCGTGAAGCCAACAATGTCGTGGCTGCGACCAAGAAGACGGCCGACAATTCCGGCGCCGTCGTCGGCGATGCCGTCGCCGCCATGGATCGCATCGAGCAGGCTTCGCAGCGTATCGAGCAGATCATCGAGGTGATCGACGACATCGCCTTCCAGACCAATCTTCTGGCGCTGAATGCCGGCATCGAGGCGGCGCGGGCCGGCGAGGCGGGCAAGGGTTTTGCCGTCGTCGCCCAGGAAGTCCGCGAACTCGCCCAGCGCTCGGCCGATGCGGCGCGCGAGATCAAGTCGCTCATCGAGACATCGAGCCGCGAGGTGACGGCAGGGTCCGAATTGGTCCAGAAGACCGGCAGCGTCCTTGCATCGATTAGCCAGGAGATCATCGCGATCAGCGGCCATGTCGAGACCATCGCCACCGCCAGCCGAGATCAGTCGGCCGCGCTGCAGGAGGTCAACGGTTCGGTCAACGCCATGGACCAGATGACCCAGAAGAACGCGGCGATGGTTGCCGAGACGACGCAGGCAAGCCGCCTGCTTGCCGGCGAGGCCGATACGCTGATGGCGCTGATCGAGCGGTTCCGCATCGTCGCAGAATCGGCACCGGCTCATCTCGGAGCAAGAAGAGTCGCCTGAACGGCGCAGCCGCAGCCGCTGCGGGATTGCGCCGCGGCCTTGCGGCGCCTTCCTAGATTGAGGTCGAGCGACGTCAGCCAGGCGATAAAGCCAATGAGGCTATTGTTTCCGAACTCGGCATAGAATCTGTCCTCGTCCGCCTTGCCACCGCTTCGCTGGGGATAGTGCCGATAGCCGATGGTGCCTGCGATGGTGAGCATGTCGATCATGACAATGTCCTTTCCTATGTAAGACATCACCTGATCTAGGCGCCGAATTTCTCTTTATAAACGGGAAAAATCCCGCTATGTTTTTCATCAATGAAAAACGCGAGTTGGGATTCCTATCAGCTTTTCCTGCAGGTGGCCCGGCTCGGCGGGCTGACGGGGGCAAGCACTGCAAGCGGGCTCAGTCCTGCGACCGTCGGCCGGCGCATGCTCGATCTCGAACAGGAAATCGGCCGCGCATTGTTTTCGCGCAGCCAGACCGGATACCGTCTGACCCAGGATGGCCAGGCCCTGCTCGATCACCTGCAGGAAATGGAGGCCGCCGCCCGCAAGGTGGCGGCGTGGCGGCAATCCGGCGAGGGCGGCACGACCGTCAGGGTCGCCGCCGGCACCTGGCTCGCCTGGCTGCTGACCGAGAATTTCGCCGCAATCCGCATGCCGGGCGATGCCTTCGCCATTTCGCTCACCATCGGCGAGGCGCGGGCAAGCCTTGCCTATCGCGAGAGCGATATCGGTATTCGCGCCTTCGAGCCTGACGAGGCCAATCTTGCCGCACGTCTGCTCGGCGAGGTGGCCTATGCCGTCTATATCAGGCGCAACGCCGCCGAGACCGACCAGCGCTGGATTGCCGTTGCTGAGGAGGAGGCGATATCGGCCTATCTGCGCTGGCCGCACGCCCATGCCGGGACGGGAATCGTCGCCACGGTCAATCGGCCGCGCTCGCTGCCGGATCTGGTGCGTGCCGGCGCCGGCAAAACCGTGCTTCCCTGTTTCGTCGGCGATCTCCATCCCGAATTGCAGCGGCAGGGCAGCGAGTTGCCGGAATTGCGCCACCGGCAATGGATCGTCATGAATGCCGAGGATCGCCACCGCCCGGAGATCCGCACGGTCGCCGACCGCATGACCAAGCTGATCAAAAGTTATGCCGATCTCTTCGCCGGAAAACGGCCGAGCCGCGGCTGAAGCGCTGCGGCCGGCTTTGGTTAATGCCGGTTGGTGACGACGACCGGAATCAGCAGGTCGCCCCAGTGGCCGTCGCCGCCGTGATGACGGGCCGAGCGCACCAGTTCGACCGAGACGCCGGCCTCGACGGCCTTCATGACCGATTGGTTCAGTCGGTGCAGGTCGTTGGCGAGCATGCGGATCGTCGTCTGCTGATCCTCGCTCATGCTGCTTGCCTGTTCCTCGGCCCGTTCTCTGACGCGTGTAATGGATGCCATGATCTTCTCCTCCTCTTCGATTTATTCCGCAGCCGGCTTGAACTGCGCATGTTCGGTCGAGCCGTGCATCGCCGTGGTCGACGACCGACCGCCGGTGATGGCGAGCGACACGGCGTCGAAATAGCCGGTGCCGACCTCGCGCTGATGTTTGGTGGCGGTATAGCCATTGACCTCGGCGGCGAATTCCGCCTGCTGCAGCTCGGAATAGGCCGACATCTGCCGCTGCCGGTAGCCGCGCGCCAGTTCGTACATGCCGTAGTTCAGCTGGTGGAAGCCGGCGAGCGTGATGAACTGGAACTTGTAGCCCATCGCCCCGAGTTCGCGCTGGAACCTTGCGATCGTCGCTTCGTCGAGGTTCTTCTTCCAGTTGAACGAAGGCGAGCAATTATAGGCGAGCAGCTTGCCGGGATGGACCTTGTGCACGCCTTCGGCAAAACGTCGCGCCTGATCGAGGTCCGGCTTGGAGGTCTCGCACCAGATGAGATCGCAATGCGGCGCATAGGCGACGGCGCGCGCGATACAGGGCTCGATGCCGTTTCGCACCTGATAGAAACCTTCGACCGTGCGGCCGGCATCATAGTCGACGAAGGGCTGGTCGCGCTCGTCGATGTCTGACGTCAAGAGCTTTGCCGCTTCCGCATCGGTGCGGGCGATGACCAGCGTCGCAACGCCCATGACGTCGGCGGCAAGCCGTGCGGCGTCGAGATTGCGGATATGGGCGGCCGTTGGGATCAGCACTTTGCCGCCGAGATGGCCGCATTTCTTCTCCGAGGCGAGCTGGTCCTCGAAGTGAACGCCAGCGGCGCCGGCCTCGATATAGGCCTTCATGATTTCGAAAGCGTTGAGCGGTCCGCCGAAGCCTGCTTCCGCATCGGCAACGATCGGTGCGAACCAGGTCTCGACGGAAAGCCCCTGGGCTTCCGCAGTCTCGATCTGATCGGCGCGCTGCAGCGTGCGGTTGATACGTTTGGCAAGTTCCGGACCGGCATTGGCCGGATAGAGGGACTGGTCGGGATACATCGCCGATGCGGTATTGGCGTCGGCCGCCACCTGCCAGCCGGAGAGATAGATCGCCTTCAGCCCGGCGCGTACCATCTGCATGGCCTGATTGCCGGAAAGCGCGCCGAGCGCATTGACGAAATCCTCCTGATGCAGAAGCCGCCACAACCGGTCCGCCCCCATTTCGGCCAGCGTATGGCTGAGCGCCACCGAGCCCCTGAGCCGCCGCACGTCATCGGCCGAGTACGGTCTCTCGATGCCGTCGAAGCGGCTGGCTGATGCATTTGGAACAAGCTTGTAAAAATCCGTCATGCTGCTCTCCTTACTAAAAGCCCGACAAAGGTGCTGCATGACAAGATTGACAATATGAGCCGTTATGACCAGAAAAACCTTTGATTTCCTGTCCGGAAAGAGGTTAAGATGAGGAGGATTGACAGAGTGGCGCTGTGAATTTGTAAAATTTTGTAAATATGAGCGCTCCTTGCTGTCAAAGGGTGTGACATGGCGGAACGAAAGATATTTGCAGGCCCGAAAGTCAGGCGCATCCGCAATGCGCTGGCGCTGACGCAGACCGCCATGGCCGAAGCGCTTGAAATATCGCCGTCCTATCTGAACCTGATCGAGCGCAACCAGCGGCCGTTGACGGTGCAGCTCCTTCTCAAGCTTGCAAGCGTCTACAGGGTCGATCTGGAAGAGTTGCGGGGACAGACCGGCGGCAGTCTCGGCCAGCTCAAGGAGGTATTTGCCGATCCGCTGCTTTTGGGCGAACTGCCGGGTGATCAGGAATTGGTGGAGGTGGCCGAGGCAGCACCCAATGCCGCAAGCGGCATGATCAAGCTCTACCGCGCCTATCGCGAGCAGGCGGCAAGGCTCTCCGATCTGACGGCGCTGATGGCCGCCGAAGGGCATGCGCCGGTCGCCGCCGGCCGCTTGCCGCTGGACGAGGTGCGCGAGACGCTGGAGCGCAGGTCCGGCTATTTCGGACAGATCGAGACGGCGGCGGAAGCCTTTGCTGCAACACTACCCGGCGGCCTCGATCTTGCTGCCGGGCTGAAGGACTGGCTGCGTTCCGAGCGCGGCATCGCGGTGCGTGTCTTGCCGGTCCACGTCATGCCGGATCTGCGCCGCCGTTTCGATCGCCACTCGATGCGGCTTTTCATCTCGGAGCGCCTGTCGCAGGCCGACCGTGCGCATGAGATATCAATCGAGGCCGCGACTCTCGCTTTGCTGCCGGCAATAGATGCCGAGCTTGCCGATCTCCCTCTCTCCTCCGCCGAGGCGCGCCGCATCGCCCGCTTCGAGCTTGCCCGTATCGCGGCACTGGCGCTTGCAATGCCCTACGAGGCCTTTCTTTCGGCGGCGAAAGCGACGCGCTACGATATCGATATTCTGCGTGCACGCTTCGGCGTCTCTTTCGGCCAGGCGGCTGCGCGCCTTGCCATGCTGCAGCGCCCGGGCGCGGCCGCCATTCCCTTCTTCCTGATCGAGATCGATGCCGCCGGCCACCGGCTGCGCAGGGCAGGCGCCCAGGGCTTTCCGCAGGCCCGTTTCGGCGGCGGCTGTCCGAAGCTCAATATCCATGCCGCCTTCCTGCAGCCGGGCCAGATCCTCGCCGAAACGGTCGTCATGCCGGATGGCGCATCCTTCCTGACGGTCGCCCGCACCCTGGAGGGACCGAGCGTCGAATTCGGCGAAAGGGTCAGGCGGACCGCGATCCTCATCGGCTGCGACGCTGCCCTTGGCGAAGGTGTGGTCTACGGGCAGGCGACGGCGCTCGAGCCGGTTGCAGTCGGTCCGGCCTGTCGCCTTTGCGAGCGGCGCGGCTGCCTTTCCCGCGCCGAGCCGCCGGTGACGAGACCGCTCGGGCTCGACGAGATGGTAGCAGGCCTCAGCGCCTTCGACTTCCAGTGATTGTGAAATCATTGAGCGCGCAGGATTTTGCGCTTGTGGGCTTAGAAATTCCTTCTTAGTCTGCGTCGAAAACCAGAGGGAAAAGATGCCCCGGGTGCGGAACTTTTGAAAAAAACAGGAGAAGTCATGAGGTCAACCATTCTATGCGTGACGGCCGCCGCCGTTACCGCACTGCTTGCTGCCGCGCCGGCCCATGCGCAGGACCGCGTAGTCAACGTCTACAACTGGTCGGATTATATCGACGACTCGATCCTGACCGACTTCACCAAGGAAACCGGCATCAAGGTCGTCTACGACACCTTCGATTCCAACGAGACCGTGGAAACCAAGCTGCTTGCCGGCGGCACGGGTTATGACGTCGTCGTTCCCACTGCCGACTTCCTGCAGCGCCAGATCCAGGCCGGCGTCTTCCAGAAGCTCGACAAGTCGAAACTGCCGAACATTTCCAACATGTGGGATGTGATCCAGCAGCGCACCGCCGAATATGACGCCGGTAACGAACATGCGGTCGACTACATGTGGGGTACGGACGGCATCGGCTACAACGTCAAGAAGGTCGCTGAAATCCTCGGCCCCGATGTCAAGCCCGGCCTTGAAGTGATCTTCGATCCGAAGGTCGCCGAAAAGTTCAAGGATTGCGGCATCTACGTTCTCGATACACCGAAGGACGTCATCTCCACGGCGTTCCGTTATCTCGGCCTCGACCCGAACTCCACAAAGGCTGAGGATTTCAAGAAGGCCGAAGAGCTGCTGACGGCGGTGCGTCCCAATATCCGCAAGTTCCACTCGTCCGAATACATCAATGCGCTTGCCAACGGCGACATCTGCATCGCCTTCGGCTATTCCGGCGACATGCTGCAGGCTCGCGACCGTGCGGCTGAAGCCAAGAACGGGGTCGAAGTCAATTATTCGATCTCCTCGCAGGGCGCCCAGATGTGGTTCGACATGATGGCGATCCCCGCCGATGCGCCCCATGTCGCGGAAGCCCACGAGTTCCTGAACTACTTGATGAAGCCTGAGGTCATCGCCAAGGCGAGCGACCACACCTTCTATGCCAACGGCAACAAGGCTTCGCAGCAGTTCGTCAGCAAGGAGATTCTGGAAGACCCGGCGATCTATCCGACTGAGGAGGTGATGAAGAACCTCTTCACGGTCAAGCCGTGGGATCCGAAAACGCAGCGCCTGGGGACGCGCCTCTGGACGAAGGTCGTCACCGGCCAGTAATTCAGCCTTGGGCCCGGACGGAAACGTCCGGGCCTTTTAATTACCGGCCGGGGTGGAGGCCGGCAGAACCTTGTATTTCGGGGAATAATATGAAGTCTCTCGGCAATATCCGCCGCGCTTTTGCGCCTTGGACCGATCCGTCTGCAAAACCCTTCATTGCTTTCAAGAATGTCACCAAGCGCTTCGGCGATTTTACCGCCGTCGACGATCTGTCGCTGAACATCTATCACCGCGAGTTCTTCGCGCTGCTCGGCGCTTCGGGTTGCGGCAAGTCGACGCTCCTGCGCATGCTCGCCGGTTTCGAGCAGCCGACCTCGGGCGAAATCGTGCTCGACGGCACCGATATGGCCGGCACGCCGCCCTACAGGCGTCCGGTCAACATGATGTTCCAGTCCTATGCGCTTTTCCCGCACATGACGGTCGAGAAGAATATCGCCTTCGGCCTGAGGCAGGACGGCATGTCGAAGGACGAGATGACTGACCGCGTCTCGCAGATGCTGAAGCTGGTCAAGCTTGAGCAGTTTGCCTCCCGCAAGCCGAACCAGCTTTCCGGCGGCCAGCGCCAGCGCGTGGCCTTGGCTCGCTCGCTTGCCAAGCGCCCGAAGGTGCTGCTGCTCGACGAACCGCTCGGCGCGCTCGACAAGAAGCTGCGCGAGGAAACCCAGTTCGAGCTGATGGACCTGCAGCAGAACCTCGGCCTCACCTTCGTCGTCGTCACCCACGACCAGGAAGAGGCGATGACCATGGCCGACCGCATCGCCGTCATGAGCCATGGCAAGGTCGTGCAGGTGGCGACACCTGCCGAAATCTACGAGGCGCCGAATTCCCGCTTCGTCGCGGATTTCATCGGCGACGCGAACATCTTCGACGGCAAGGTCGCCTCATCGGGCAACGGTACCATCGAGATATCAATCGACAGCGGCTTCAGCGTTCGTGTCGCTGCCGCCGAGACACCCTCGGCCGGCAGCGCCGTCGGCTTCGCCATCCGGCCGGAAAAGATGCGGGTCGGGCGCACGCCTCCCGCCAACGCTTCGGTCAACGCCGCCAGGGGCGAACTCTGGGACATCGCCTATCTCGGCGACATGACCGTCTTCCATGTAAAATTGCAGAGCGGCACTATCGTCAAGGCCTCGTCCCTCAATGCGCAGCGCTCCGTCGACGACCCCTTCACCTACGATCAGGAAGTCTGGGTCTCCTTCGATGAGAATGCCGGCATTCTGCTGAAGGATTGACATCATGGGGAAGCTCACCTCCGGCCTCTACAATCGCCTCGTCATCGCCATTCCCTATACTTGGCTGCTGCTCTTCTTCCTGGCGCCTTTCTTCATCGTCTTCCGCATTTCGCTGTCGACGACGGCGATCGCCATGCCGCCTTACGAGCCCGTCTTCTCACTTGCTGACGGTTGGGCCGGGCTCTGGAGCAAGATCGGAGAACTCTCCTTCGACAATTACAGCTACCTCACCGAGGACTCGCTCTATTTCAATGCCTATGTCTCGAGCGTGGTGATTGCCGGGATCTCCACTTTTCTCACGCTGCTGATCGCCTATCCGATTGCCTATGGCATGGCACAGGCGCCGCGCAGCATCCGTCCGACGCTGGTGATGCTGGTCATCCTGCCGTTCTGGACGAGCTTTCTGATTCGCGTCTATTCCTGGATCGCGATCCTGAAGCCGGAAGGGCTTCTCAACCAGCTTCTCCTGTCGCTGCACATCATCGACAGCCCGCTGATCATTCTCAACACCAATACCGCCGTCTATATCGGCATCGTCTATTCCTATCTGCCCTTCATGGTGCTGCCGCTCTATTCGGCTCTGGAAAAGATGGACGGTACGCTGATCGAGGCGGCGCAGGATCTTGGTTGCACGCCGATCAAGGCCTTCTGGCGGGTCACCTTTCCGCTGTCGATCCCTGGCGTGGTGGCCGGCTGCATGCTGGTCTTCATTCCCGCCGTCGGTGAATTCGTCATTCCCGACCTGCTCGGCGGTTCGCAGACGCTGATGATCGGCAAGACGCTCTGGAACGAGTTCAATGCCAACCGCGATTGGCCGGTCTCCTCGGCGGTAGCAACGATCCTGCTGATGATCCTGGTGATCCCGATCGTCTTCTTCCAGAATGCCCAGGCCAAGGCCGAAGAGCGGGGGAAATAAGTCATGCTGAAATGGACCCGTTTCAACATCATCTCCGTCACGCTCGGCTTTGCCTTTCTCTACCTGCCGATCGTGCTTCTGGTGATCTTCTCCTTCAATGAATCGAAGCTCGTCACCGTCTGGGGCGGCTTCTCCACCAAGTGGTATGTCTCGCTGCTCTCGAACCAGGGCCTGCTCGACGCCGCCTGGGTGACGATCCGTGTCGGCCTGCTGTCGGCAACGCTCGCAACCATTCTCGGCACGATGGCGGCGTTGACGCTGGTGCGCTACACACGCTTTCGCGGCCGCATGCTGTTTTCGGGCATGATCTACGCGCCGCTCGTCATGCCTGACGTCATCACCGGCCTGTCGCTGCTCTTGCTCTTCGTCGCGATCGGCTTCGACCGCGGCTTCTGGACGATCACGCTCGCGCATACGACGCTGACCATGTGCTTCGTCGCCGTCGTCGTGCAGTCGCGCCTGTTGAGCTTCGATCAATCGATCGAGGAAGCGGCGCAGGATCTCGGCGCGCCGCCGGTGCGGACGTTCTTCGAGATCACCCTGCCGATCATCGCGCCGGCTGTGCTCTCCGGCTGGATCCTTGCCTTCACCCTGTCGCTCGACGATCTGGTGATCGCCAGTTTCACCTCGGGGCCGGGCGCCACCACGCTGCCGATGAGGATCTACAGTCAGGTGCGCCTCGGCGTGACGCCTGAGATCAATGCGGTGTGCACGATCCTGATCGCGATCGTGACCGTTGGTGTCATCTGCGCCTCGATCGTCACCAAGCGCCGTGAAATCCAGCGCCAGCGGGACGAGCGTGCGGCGGCCGCCGGCGCCTGATGCCGTGCGACGCGCTCTATTGCGCCTGAGGCGGATTGCCGAAAAGCGGAACCGGCGAGATCACCGGGTTCGGCCATGAGCCGCCGATAAAGAATGGCAGAAGCGGCAGCTCCGCCGCCTTGGCCGGATCGGTTGCCTCCAGCGATCCGGAAAGTGCCAGCCCGTTCGACTGATAGGTGATGACGCCGGAAAGCGTCAGCGTCTGCGTGGGGCCGGCGATGCGGGCGTCGTGCATTTCGGCGGAACCGTTGGCGAAATCGGCCTGAAGGTTGAGCTGGTTGAAGGCGAAGGCGCCGCCTGCTGCCGCGCTCAGCGGAAAGAACGGTTTTTGGGCCGCCTGCGTCCGAAGTGCTGCGGCATCGATGCCGGGAATCGTGCCTTCCCCCGTCCAGAAGTGCAGCCTGCCGGTGACGTCGGCAAGGCCGGTCGTCCAGATCGCCTTCGGCGACTGCAGGTCGAGATCGAGCGATCCGGTTGCAAGCGGCAGCGGACCCTTCAGCTGCAGGCGCTCGGCAAGGGCTGCGAAGTCGGCATTGCGGATCGACAGCTGCAGCTTGCCGCCACCGTCGAAGTCGCGCTGCGTCGCTTCCAGATGCGCGGTCATTTCACCGCCTTCGAACTGGCTGTCGCCAATATCGAATTTCGCCTCGCCGCCGGCAACGATCATGCTGGCGCCGACATCGGAAAGCTCGAAGAGACCCATCTGCGCGCGCCGTGCCGAAAGCCTGACGTCGACATCGAGCACCCGCAGCTGTCCGCTTATGCCGGCGGAGATTTCCTCCGCCTCGCCGGCGGCGAGCCTGAGCGCGAAGGCGTCGAGGAAGGGCTTGAGGTTCATCTGGTCGAAGGCAAGCGTGCCGCCGATCTTCGGTCGTTTGCCGGGTTGGGTAAAAAGGTCCATCACCCCGGTGGCGCTCGCTTCGTTCAGCGAGAGGCTGAGATTGTTGAAACGCAGCCCGTTGCCCGACGACATGATGTCGGATTCCAGCGAGGCGCTCTTCAGCGTTGCGATGCCGGGGATCGATCTGCCCGACCATGTCAGAAGTGCGGGCACATCGGGAATGCTGGCAGTGATATTGCCGGAAAGGGCCGAAAGATTGGCGATGCTGGCAATGCCCTGGAAGTGCGCGGTCAAAAGGTTCGATGTGAGCGACGTCCGTGTCTCGGCATTCCTGCCGGCAAAGGCGAGCAGCGGCTGGCGCGAGGCGAAATCGACTTTCAGGTCCTCGCCGTTGATACGGGCGATGACCACCGCAGAGATTGCGCCGGAGAGTCTCGGCCAGGCGATATCGGCGGTGACGCTGTCGAAATGATAGGTCGTGGCGGACTTGACGTCGGTGACCACAAGCGTGCCGTCCTCGACGGTCACCGCGCCGATCTCGGCATCGAGATCGGGATCGAGCACCTCGGCTCCGTTTTCGTAGCGTACGCCGCTGATCGCGCGTGCCAGCAGGCCGGCATAACTCCAGTCGATCAGCCCTTTTTCGTCGCGCGTCAGTGCCAGCTTGGGGCGCACCAGGTGGAACTCGTGGAAGCTCGTCCGGCCTCTCAACGCGTCGATGAGGCTGAAATCCGCCGACAGGCTTTCAATGTTGCCGAGCAGCTTGTCGCCGCTTTCGCGCGGTTGGCGGATGGTGATCTGGTTCAGCGTGATGCGTGGTGTCGGCCAGAATTCGAGAACCGGACTACCTTTGATTTCGGCATGGTAGCCGGTCCATTTGGACAGCGTGTCCTCGATGCCGGAGCGCACGAAGCCGGTCGAAATGAGATAGGGTGCGGCAACCCTGAGCGCCACGAAAAGCGCCAGCGCGATCAGCAGGAATACCGTCGACAGGCGGGCAAAGGCCGGAAGCCAGCGCGAAACGGGTCCGATCTTCCTGCGCCACCTGCGATGTCTTGACGTGCTCATGATCTCCGCCGGCAAATTCAGCCGGTCATCCCGTTATGCGCTGATTTCGCCGGATATAGGAAATATCAGGCATATGCAAATCCCTACAGCGCCACACGTCTTTTCAGACGCGCAAAGGACGCTGTAGCACTTTCAATTAAATAGTTGGAGCATGATGTCGTCCGAAAATCGCTCACACTTTTCGACATCATACTCTAGGCGTCGGATCGCGTCGGTTCCACGCTTTATAATGCAATGCAGCATGATATAAGGACGGCATTGGGGAGGAGGATTGAATGCAGGATAACAGACCACTTTGGGTGCCCTCGGCGGATGCCGTTGCAAAAAGCCCGATCCATGCCTTCATGGAGCGCTGCAATGCCGATTTCGGGCTTTCTCTTTCAGGCTTTGAGGATCTGCATGCATGGTCGGTGGCCGAGCGGGAGAATTTCTGGTCGACCGTCTGGGATTTCTGCGGCGTCAAGGGAGAGCGTGGCGCAGAGGTGTTAGCCAATGGCGACCGCATGCTGGAGGCCCGCTTCTTTCCCGATGCGAAGCTGAACTTCGCCGAAAACCTGCTGTCGGGCCGCGGTGAGGGTGATGCCATCATCTTCCGCGGCGAGGACAAGGCCGAGGACCGCTGGTCGTGGGACCGGCTGCGTGTGCTGGTCTCGAAGCTGCAGCAGGCCTTCGCAGCACGCGGCATCGGCAAGGGTGACCGCATCGCCGCGATGATGCCGAACATGCCGGAAACCGTCGCCGCCATGCTCGCCGCCGCCTCGATCGGCGCCATCTGGTCGTCTTGTTCGCCTGATTTCGGCGAGCAGGGTGTGCTGGACCGCTTCGGCCAGATCGAGCCAAGGCTGTTCATCGCCTGCGATGCCTATTGGTATTCCGGCAAGTTGCAGGATGTCGGCGCCAAGGTCGCCACGGTCGCAAAAAGCCTGGGTGTTCCCACGATCATCGTCCATTACGCCGGCGATGCCAAGGCGGTGGCGCGGGCAACGCCGGAGGGTTCGACGCTTGAAGCCTTCGTCGCGCCCTATGAGGCAAAGGAAGTCGAGTTCACGCAGCTTGGCTTTTCGCACCCTCTCTACATTCTCTTTTCGTCAGGCACGACAGGCGTGCCGAAATGCATCGTGCATTCGGCCGGCGGTACGCTGCTGCAGCACCTCAAGGAGCAGCGGCTGCATTGCGGCCTGCAGGCGGGCGAGAAGCTGTTCTATTTCACCACCTGCGGCTGGATGATGTGGAACTGGCTGGTCAGCGGTCTCGCCAGCGGCGCGACGCTCTGCCTGTTCGACGGTTCGCCCTTCGCCCCCGATGGCAACGTGCTGTTCGACTATGCCGAGGCCGAAAAATTCGCCATCTTCGGCACCTCGGCGAAATATATCGACGCGGTGCGCAAGGGCGGGCTGACGCCGCGCGTCAGCCACGATCTCTCCAGCCTGCGGCTGATGACCTCCACCGGTTCGCCGCTGTCGCCGGAAGGGTTCACCTTCGTCTATGAGGGTATCAAGGAAGACGTACAGCTCGCCTCGATCTCAGGCGGCACCGATATCGTCTCCTGCTTCGTGCTCGGCAATCCGCTGCAGCCGGTCTGGCGCGGCGAGATCCAGGGGGCTGGCCTCGGCCTTGCCGTCGACGTCTGGAACGACGACGGCAAGCCGGTGCGTGGGGAGAAGGGTGAACTGGTCTGCACCAAGGCCTTCCCTTCGATGCCGGTGATGTTCTGGAACGACCCCGATGGCGCCAAATATCGCGCCGCCTATTTCGACCGGTTCGACAATGTCTGGTGCCACGGCGATTTCGCCGAATGGACGGAGCACGGCGGCCTTGTCATTCACGGCCGCTCGGATGCGACGCTCAATCCTGGTGGTGTGCGCATCGGCACCGCCGAGATCTACAATCAAGTGGAGCAGATGGAGGAGGTGGCCGAGGCGCTCTGCATCGGCCAGGACTGGGACGACGACGTGCGCGTCATCCTCTTCGTCCGCCTTGCCCCGGATGTGACGTTGACCGAGGATCTCGTCAAGGCGATCAAGACCCGCATCCGCACCGGCGCCTCGCCTCGGCACGTGCCGGCGAAGATTATCGCGGTTGCCGATATTCCCCGCACCAAGTCCGGCAAGATCGTCGAGCTTGCGGTGCGCGAGGTCGTTCACGGCCGGCCGGTGAAGAACCAGGAAGCGCTTGCCAATCCAGAGGCGCTGGGGCTCTTCGCCGGGCTAAGCGAGCTGAAGGATTGACAGCGATCGTAGATTACAAGCTTTCACCCTTTATCAATCTCCTGTCATGGAAACCTTTCGTTAAGAAAGGTTTGTCAAAGGTGAAGCTAACTTGGGGGCCGCACATGAACGATGCGGCCTGGGGCCCTCCGGCCTCCGAAACATGACGTTGATCGACTGAGCTCTTGTTGAACAGCACCAAATTCAAAGGCGGCCTCTTGGCTGCCTTTTCTTTATCAACCGGCCAGCACCCGCTGCGACGGGAAGGTGATCTCGACGAGCGTGCCCTCGTTCGGCGCCGAATTGATCGAGAAGGTCGCCCGGTTGGCATCCACCATCGCCTTGGTCAACGGCAGGCCGAGCCCGGTGCCGTCGCCGCGGTGACGCGATTGGGTCGAGGAGACCTGCCGGAACGGCTTCATCGCTTGGTCGAGCTCGCTGCGCGTCATGCCGATGCCGGTATCGCGGACCCTGAGGACAACGCTGCCATTCGCCTCATAGGACGTGGAAACGACGATCTGCCCGCCTGACGGGGTGAAGCGGATGGCGTTCGACAGGATGTTGAGCGCGATCTGCTTGATCGAGCGCAGATCCGCCACGACCTCGGGCACGGCATGCGACAGCGCCGTGCGGATGATGACGCGCTGGCCGTTCGCCTGCGGTTGCACCAGAGCCACGGCCTCGGAGACCGCCTCGTTGAGGCCGACGGCAGCAAAATCGAGATCCATCTCGCCCGCCTCGATCTTCGAAATGTCGAGCAGGTCGTTGACGATATCGAGCACATGCCGGCCGGAGCGGCCGATGTCGTTGGCATATTCGATATAACGCGGATGGCCGATCGGCCCGAAGCGCTCACCGGCCATCATGTCGGAAAAGCCGATGATGGCGTTGAGCGGCGTACGGATCTCGTGACTGACGCGGGCGAGGAAATCGGTCTTGTGGGCGTTGGCGGTTTCGGCCGCACCCTTGGCGTTGCGCAGTTCGTCCTCGGTGCGCTTCCATTGGGTGATATCGCGGATGACGGCGCAATAGCCGTTGGAAGAGGTGAGCTGGCCCATCGTCATGAACAGCGGCACGAAGCCGCCGGCGGCCTCGCGGCCGATCACTTCGCGCCCGTCGTTCAACACGCTTGCCACGCCATGGTCGGAGAGGCCGTTCAGATAGTCGATGACTGCCTTCTGGCTCTCATGGGCAAACAGCATGACGAAGGGTTTGCCGCGCGTCTCCTGTTCGTCGTAATTGAAAAGCGCGCTGGCCGACCGGTTCATCGAGCGGATGTCGCCCTCCGTGCCGATGACGACGACGCCGTCGGTCGCCGTTTCCAGGATCGAGCGCAATTCTTCCACTTCGACCTGGAGTTTGGCGACCTTCTCGACCATCCGCTCGGGGCGGCCTTCAGAGCGGCCGTCGGACCGGCCATCGGTCCGGTTTGCGTCACTGCGGCCATCTTCCTTGCCTTCCACCGGCATCAGCGCCAGCATCAGGGCGTTGGCGTCTTCCCAGCGCACCGACTGCAGCCGCGCGGTTACCGGCGCCAGCGTATCGTCGGCCTTGACGAGCATCATGGTGCCGGAGCCTGCGGCATTCTCCTCAAGGTCGCGGCGCTGCAGCAGGGCCTCGATGCCGCCCACTTCGCGCAATGCCTCGAGCGAACCGTAGCCCGTCAGCCGCATGAATTCCGGATTGGCATGGATCAGCGCATCGCCGATATGGATGAGCACGGCAACAGGCAGTTGGTCGACCGTTCCCACCGAAAGTCCGTCCGTCATCTTGATGCGCGGCGGGATGAAGCTGGTGAGAACCTCGATCTGGCTGGCCGTCTCCTCAAGCCCTTCCGTCGCCTCGTCCTCGGCGATGACAGCCGGTTCTTCGGCGGCGCCATCGTCTTCGCGCTCCGCCTCGACGGCATTCTCGAAGATCGCTTCCTGCGGCGCGATCTCCTCGAGCGACGGTATGTCTGCGTCGTCGGCGGTGGGTGTTTCGCCCTCGAACGCTTCGAGGCTGGAGGCCTCGTTGAAGCCGGCCGTTTCCGTGGCGCTGGGTTCCATCGGCGCCGGGGCGGCAGGCTCTTCCTTGCGGGTGCCGAAGGCTTCGAGCCGCTTGGCGATCTCGCGGAAATTGGCCTGTTCGGCCGCCGTCAGTCCGGCGCCGCTGTTGTGGAGCTGAACGATCTTGTCGGAGAACCGGCGATTGGGCGTTTCCGAAATCCGAAGCGCCGGCGGCTCTTGCGAAAATTCCGCTACCGGCTCGGCGGCGGAAACGTCGCCGGCATCGGCGCTGCCTTCCGCTTTTTCTACAGCACTTTCCTGGGCAGGTGTCTCGATGGCCGCCTGCTCGGTAGAAATCTCTTCCGGCTCTGGCTCCGTCTGTGGTTCGCTTGCCGTAACCGCCTGATCCTCGACCTCTTGCGTCGGGGCGGGATCGATCAGGGGCTCTTCAAGCACTGTCTCCGCTTCGTGTGCCACCTCGGCATTGGCCTCGGCGGGTGGGCCGAGGCTCGCTGCATCATGGCCGATACCATCAGGGCCGAGCGTCAGGCCGAGCGCCAGCGGATCTTCCTGCGCATCGGAAAGCCGCACGACGCCGAAGCCGCGGAAGCCATCGAAGTCGCGGTTGCGGGTGTAGGTCGGCAGCGCCGCCAGATCGACCGGAACGACGAGGCTGGTGCCTTCGACCGGCCAGAGGATCGTCTTGCCAGACCATGTGTCGCGGCGGGCGAGCGCCTCGGAAAGTTTGCCGTCGGGATCGAGATTGAAGAGGGCAGCGACATCGCCGAAGGCAGATCCGATGATGTCGGACGCATGCGGACCGACGGCCTCGGCAAATTCGTGGCTGACCTCGTTGAACCGGCCTTCGGCGTCGATCTTCCAGACGAAGCGCGTGGCGCGGCTGTTCGGCCTGAAGACGAAGCCGGGCTCAGCCTCAAGCTGAAGGGCAGGGGTGGCGTCGGCGACTACAGGCGTTTCGCTGGCGGGTTCGTGGGAGACCACTTCCGGCGCGTCTTCGATAGGCGTTTCGCTGGCTTCGGCAGGCGCTTCCGTCGTCGTCGTTTCCACCGTCTCGGCAATGGAGGTCACATCGTCCTCGATGACCGCGGTGTGCTCGGTGGTCTCATCCGCGCGGCGATCGATCATGCCGCCGTCGCTCTCCGGCTCCGCATTCGCGGCAGGATGCGTCTCTTCAACCATCTCGTCTGTGGATGCTGCGGCTGTCTCGGCCGGCTGTTCGCTTTCGCCGGCGATCTCTTCCAGCGTCTCCTCGACCTCTTCGATCCCCGAGACCGCGTCGATGATCTCGATGAAGCCTGCGGTGGCGAGAGGCTCGTCCTGAAGCGCTTCGGCCGGCGGCGCGCTTTCTTCCTGTGCGGACGCATCGATTGGATCGAGCGTGGGCGCGTCGAGCGGGTCGAGATGACCGATCGCGGTCTCCACCGCAAAGAGCAGATTGAGTGCCGGATCGTCGCTGAGCTTGCCGACCGCGGCCGGAAGATTGCCTCTGCCGGTCGCGACAGGTCGCTTCACCAATCGGTCGGGATGGGCGCCGGCAAGGTTGATCAAGGTCTTTGCCGTCTGCTCGGAGATCCCGAGCGAGGCAAAGCCCGGCGAAGCCGCGATGACCTCGCCATTGGCGCCGATCACCGCCATATGCGTGTCGGGATCATCAAGTCCCTGCAGCATCTGGGCCGCCGATGCGCCGGCCGCGAGCGGCTTTGCCGAGACCGGCACCGAAAACAGGATGGCCTTTTCGCCCTGGGAAAGCCGGATCAGTTCGGCTGCCGCCTGCACCTGTGCACGCTGGAAGCCCTTCGCAACGCGGATCATCAGGCTGCGGCTGTCGCCGATATCGGTCAACTGGCGTGCCGCCGTTTCCAGCTGGCGGAAGGTGATGTCGGTGCGGTCGACCCCCTGATCGAGCAGGTCATAGACTGCCGAATGGCCGAAAAGCTCCGCACCCGCACCGTTCGCCCAGAGCAGGCGCGCAAGATCGGCCGAAAACAGCACCATGGCCTCGCCGCGTGAAAAGCGTTCCCGCACCCGTGCATGCACGGCGATATCGATGAACGGATATTGGACTGCGGGCATGTTCGAACCTTGTCGCTGTCGGCCTTCTTAAATTAACGGCTTATTAATAACTGCGGGGCGCATGCCGGTCCAGAAGAGGAGGGGGTTTTCGGCCGGAAAGGTTAACGTCTTGTGCGCTGCACAATAATTGTTGCAATGCACAATGAAATGTCTTATATAAGCATCATCCAACTAACGCAGGCAGCGGCTGCCTCAACCCAAAGGATGCGACCCATGGCTACCATAAAGACCGACGACGTTTTTTCAATCGCTTCTTTCGACCCGTCCAAGTTCACGGAATCCTTCCGTGAATTCGCCGAAAAGGGCGCTCAGCAGTCGAAGGATGCCTATGCCAAGCTGAAGACCGCTGGCGAGGAAGCCGGCAAGACGCTCGAAGCCACCGTCCAGACGGCGCAGGCCGGCTCGGTCGAGATCGGCCTGAAGGCGATCGACATCCTGCGCATCAATTCCGAGAACTCCCTGTCGCACTTCGAAGCGCTGCTCGGCGTAAAGTCGCCGGCCGAATTCTTCGAGCTGCAGACCTCGTTCATCCGCAAGCAGGCCGAACTCACCGTCGAGCAGGCCAAGTCGATCCAGGAAACCACCAAGCAGGTGGCCGAAAAGCTTGCAAAGCCCTCCAAGGACGCCGCCGAAAAGGCCATGGCTTCCTTCAAGGTTGCCTGATCGGTCTTTACCGATCGGAGATAAAAGGCTGGACCTCGCGTCCAGCCTTTTTGTATATTGACGAGGAATGGGGCTTGAATTCATCTCCAAGTCCTCGTATGTGACCCCCGTCGCGCCAAGCGCGATTTATGCGGTTGTAGCTCAGTTGGTTAGAGCGCAGGTTTGTGGCACCTGAGGTCGGAGGTTCGAGACCCCCCAACCGTACCATCTCCCACTTGTCGATATCGAAGAAATAGGTAACAGATCGCCCCTAAGACATGGGTGGCAACCTCGTGCCGAAACGGGTCGTCGATCGATCGCAAAGTCCTTTGCTTGACGGCACGCGCACATCGCTGGATAGGCGCTTGACCAGCAGTTCTCTGAGCTTCCTGGCACCCCAATGCGGCTTCTTTTGCCAGATGATCATCGCCTCGACCGGCTGAGGTAGTTGGTTGGCGCAACGCACCGGGCGCAAGACAGATCCGTCAGGGCTTCCAGACCGTCATCTTTGTAGCAATTGAAGATTTTGTAGCGGCTCGTGCCCGAGATGCCGAATTCCGTTCGCGCAGTTGGTCAATCGCATGAAAGCGAATCTCGCTTGATTATGTCGCTGCCAACTATTCCTCTAAGGGTCTCCAGGTGCCCTTCGCAAACCGTCTCGACCAGTTCGAGAAGCACGGTCGTTCGCTCGTGAACCCAGCCTAACGCCTCTTCACTGATCTCGTAATGTTTCGAGTAGCGCGCCTTCACGTATGCCTCGTTCAGTGTGTTGAACCATGCGCGTTCCTTGTGCTGGCCGCGCGGAAAGGCTTCGGCGAGGCGGCGGTCCTGCTCCTCCGCAATCGAGCGCAGGAACTTGATGTTGTGCGATGGTGGGCCGTAATTGGTCAGAGTGAGCACGACGCAGGAATAGGCTTGCTCGAGCGATTGATGAGTCAAGAAGGCAGATTCGTTGAAATCGCTCTCTCGCGAATAAAACATCGCGCCCTTGTAGAATTTCGATGCTGCCTTAAACCGGTGATCAAAATGCTCCTTCGCGACGCGGAGCCGATCCTCGATCGAAAGCGGTTCGGGCTCCGCCAGCGGCTCATCGTCCAGTTCGTAGAGAACGATGCCTTCCTTGCGGATGTCGGAGAAGAAATATTGCCCCTCCCTGAGGTAAGTATTCACCTCGCGTCTGGAATGGACGATAAAGCTCACCGGCGTTTCGATCGAGGCGTCGTGAATGAGGCGGTCGGCGGCCTTGTACCAGTACTCGGCGAACTCGCAGAGCTTGCGGTTGTTGACGATGATCAGCAGATCGAAATCGGAGCGATAACCCTTCATGGTGAAGGGCTCATCGACCCATCCGCCCTTGGCGTAGGAGCCGAACAGAATGATCTTCAGGATCCTGCCGCGCTTCTTGAAATCGGCCGTGCCTTCCTTCAGCGCATCCTCGAATTCCTCGTGAAGGATTTCGAGAACCCGGCCGAGTTCTCGCTGCTTGCGAAGCGGCATATGTTCAAGCGACGATTTCATAAGCAATCGATAGGCGAAAGATCCAATATCGTCTACTGGCAATTTTAGCATCGCTCAACTCCTGTTTTGCCCTTATGTCCCATCCGGTTGCCACCCAGCGCTGGGGATTGATGAAACGCGTCAAGCGCTTAGGGACAACGAGCGTCTGATTCCGGCGTAGTCCGAACGCCGTGCCCTAGGGCGAACAAAGCGTGAAATAGGGTTCAGATTATACTATCTTGAATAAAGCAGTTAAATCGCCTATTTGTCGCAGTTGATGGACCCGCGCGAAAACCGGAGACAAGCGCGGAGCGCGTCAGTCGCTCGGTCTGACTATTGTGAAAGAGCGATTTCGCTCGTTGGTGCAACTGCTCCGAATATGCGAGGACAATCATGGCGATCATGTTCGTCAGAGCGCAGGTCATCAGCCGGGGAGCGGGACGCAACATCGTCGCGGCCGCCGCCTATCGTCATCGCACTAGGATGATGGACGAACTGGGCGGCACGTCGTTCAGCTATCGGCGCGGCGCCTCCGAGCTGATGCACGAGGAATTGGCCCTGCCGGATCAGGCGCCGGATTGGCTGCGGTCGGCGGTTGAGGGGCGTTCGGTCGCTGGTGCCAGTGAAGCGCTGTGGAACGCTGTTGAAGCTTTCGAGAAACTGGCAAACGCGCGGCTGGCGAGAGAGCTGATTATCGCGCTGCCGGAAGAGCTGACGCGGGCCGAGAACATCGCACTGGTGCGCGAATTCGTCGGTGATAATTTCACGTCCGAGGGAATGGTTGCCGATTGGGTCTACCACGACAAGGACGGCAATCCGCACATCCATCTACTGACGACCGTGAGACCGCTGACGGAGGAGGGCTTCGGGCCGAAAAACACTCCTGTTTTGGGAGAGAATGGCAAGCCACTGCGTTTTGTCACGCCCGGGCGGCTCACGGGTCGGATTGTCTATAAGTCCTGGGGCGGCGACAAAGAAACCTTGCAGGCATGGAAGGTCGCCTGGGCGGAGACGGCCAACCGGCACCTGGCGCTTGCCGGCCATGAGATCCGGCTCGACGGCCGCTCCTATGCCGAGCAGGGGCTGGACGGGATCGCACAGCGACATCTTGGGCCGGAAAAGGCAGCCATTTCCCGCCGGGGCGCCGAGATGTATTTCGCACCGGCCAATCTCGCCCGCCGGCAGGAGATGGCCGACCGGCTGG